>CALGHW010000498.1 GCA_937916075.1 uncultured Prevotella sp. | reverse complement strand
TATATATAAAAATATTTTAGATCACTTACTTATAGAATGATTACAGCCGTTATAAAGAATATTGTTTGGGACCTTCTGTATATCTACGAGATTATCTTGATAGTAGGAGCCAACCATTGGCTGCCCATCACCCTATTAGGATTACTGGGTATTATGGGCAATGTATTGTTATTGCGGACAGAAAGGGGACGCAAAGAGCTTACATCTCCCGTCGTCTGTACAGACAAGAACAATCTTATCCTACTGTCTGCCTTGACTTTAGCCAACAGCCACCAGATAGAGTTCCTCATCAAAGTCACTCTTTTAATCATAGCCGTCATCTATGTCTTTTGGGATTCGTATGAACGCGCCAAAAAGAAAAATAGTAAGTAGGTGTTCAAAAAAAACGACACAGGATGGAGTATGGCTTGCATACATTGACCATACTCCATCCTTTTAATCTCAACCCGCACTTGAAGGAAGTCAGAACATCACATCATCCCCATCATCATCTGCTGTACCATGATTGCACATACCTCCTCCAAGTTGGGCAGGGTAGCTTTCGTTTCCAGCTCTATATCGCATTTCTTGCAAAAGTCTGCCAAAAGTGAGCGCGTACATTCATCGCTGACCGTCATTCGTCTGGGATGCAAACCGAGCGAATACAGATGATTGGCAAGCTCTGTGAGCAAACGGTCCGGGTCATCCGGATAGTCGGTAGTCGTAAGCGGCAAAAGTATGTCACCGCTACAGCTGTCGGTCATGATGAACACACCGGGATAAACGGGCGGCTCGCCGTCTTGCGACATCATCGGTGCCGGGATATGCAACAGCCTACATTCCACATCCGCCGTATGCTTCATGCTCGCTGTGCGGTGGGCAAGGATTTGGTTGGAGAATACCGGCTGTACGTATTCATATTCGATGAACGGCGGCGTCCGTGAAATGGTGTAGGAGCCGTCAGCATGGGGCGTTACAAGCGGTATCTGCTTTCCGCCTTCCACAGGCGGATATTCTCCAAGAGAATCGAGTCTGACGGCATCATAGTTCTTGCCATGAAAATTATCCGCAAAGAACGTGGCGGCACGCAGGGCCTCCTCCGCGATTTTCGCGTCATCCTCATTCGTGATGCACCATTGGCCGCGGTATGGCGTGAAGCGTGTGAAATCAATCCACCCAAACTTCCGTGGTATCTTTATTCCGTGCCGCTCGACATATTGGCGTATCACTTTCTTCACCTCGTCATCGATGTCCTTTGCCTGCATGAAGTCACAGTTAATACAGTCGAATGTTATTGCGCCAAGCATTGCTTCCAATGGACTTTTCTCGTTGAGAAGCAATGTGTTCAGATAGGTAGTGAACCCCCTGTCACCTATATAGATACCGAGCGAGTGATGCTCGCCTCCATTACCCATCACAGAACAATAAACGGTGCCGCAGCTTGTACACACGGCAAAGATGTCAGAGTCGGTAAGCTCTGACCATGGCTCAGCCGCACGAAAACGGAATGCGGAATCAAGCATTGAGTCGGTAAGTATCATGATTCGCTTTTTTAGTTATAGCGCAAAGTTACACATTTTTCCCGACAGTGCATTATTCATCGCATGAATATGCTGAGTATCACAAAGAAAAATCGACCTGTACGGTTGAAAAACAGATTTCATGCTTGCATATATCAGAAAACTCACCTATCTTTGTGCTGTAAAAAGTATCTAAAAATAAGAAAATGAAAATAGAAAATGAACAAATTGAAATAAGGGAAGAATTGCCTTCCCTTAAAAATTTCGCAGGAGGTGTCTTGTTTTGTGGCGCAACCGCATTTTTCTTTCTTGTAGCCGTCACAAAAGGAAACATTGAAGATATTGGATATATTCTCTTATGGGGAGGAGCGTTGATAGTCACTTCTATCATTACTATACTGATGGTCATTCGCCACGCCAAAGGAGGCAACCTTCCACCCGACATGATACTAATGGACGATAGACTGGTATACCTGGACTCTTCTGGTAAAAAGAAAGAAGTGATTCTTTTTGATAAAGTGACTGCATATAGACTTGTCAATCATATTATCCACCATAGAAGCAGGCCCGATGAGACCCTATTACAGCTCCATATATATTATGACAAGAACCATTCTCCCGGACGTGTCATCAATCTTGAAAAATATGACAAGCCTGCCCACACCTTATATGCTCTGTTTAGTGAGAGAATGGCCAGCCATGGAGCTGAAAAAATAATCTGAAAGCAACACAAAGTAGGTTCACCAAGATTAAGTTTCCAAGGGCCAACAGCCAGCAGTCATCACCCAAGTCACCTTTTAAACTACAGCCGCCGTCCATGCCTTGGAGAATCATACGGGCGTGCCAAGGAAAACGAAAATTAACGCATTTAAATTTGGCAAGTACAGATTTTATGGCTATCTTTGCAGCCAAAGGAAAGACATAACACAACAGACATAAGAGATTTAGAGGATTCCTACATCTATCAATCATGTAGGAATTCTTTATTTTTTGATGCCTGACCAAAACAATATTAATTCATTTAAATCAAAAAAAAGACTATGGCTTATATGTCACAAGAGGGCTACGACAAGATGGTAGCCGAGTTGAAACGCCTGGAAAGCGTGGAGCGCCCTAAGGCATCAGCCGCTATAGCTGAAGCCCGCGACAAGGGTGACCTGAGTGAGAATTCTGAGTATGACGCAGCCAAGGAGGCACAGGCCCACCTGGAAGATAAAATCAACCAGCTGAAGGCTGCCATCGCCGACGCCAAGATTGTCGACACGTCGCGGCTGAGCACCGACTCTGTGCAGATCCTGACCAAGGTGGAAATGACCAACCTCAACAACAACGCACGCATGACTTATACCATCGTGAGCGAAAACGAGGCCAACCTCCGCGAGGGCAAAATCTCCATCAAGACACCTATCGCACAGGGCCTGCTGGGCAAGAAGGTGGGTGAAGAGGCCGACATCAAGATTCCAAGCGGCATCATCCGTCTGCGCATTGAGAAGATTTCCATCGCATAAAAAAAGGATATACTTATGGCAAGCATTTTTTCCAAGATTGCAGCCGGAGAGATTCCGAGCTACAAGTGTGCCGAGAACGACAAGTTCTACGCCTTCCTCGACATCAACCCGCTGGTAAAAGGACACACACTGGTCATCCCGCGCCGTGAGGTAGACTATATCTTCGACCTCACCGACGAGGAGCTGGCCGAGATGACCGTCTTCGCCAAGCATGTGGCCGAAGCCATCAAGAAGGCTTTCCCATGCAAGAAGGTGGGCATGGCCGTGTTGGGCCTGGAAGTGCCCCACGCACACATCCACCTCATACCGATGAACTCGGAAAAAGACATGCTGTTCTCCAATCCCAAACTGAAGCTCACCGACGAGGAGTTTGAGGAGATAGCCCGGAAGATAAGAGAGGCCATGTAACACCAGCCCCTCCCCAAAAGACAATCACTTATCAAAAGAGCCATCCTTCTTTATGAGAAGGATGGCTCTTCTGATATGGTGGCAATACTCTATATATACTCCTCGCCAAGCTTCATCTGCACCTCATTGACATATTTGCGGATAAGCGCCGACGAGTCGCCTTTCTTACACACGAGCAACACGTTGCCCTGGTCGGCCACGATATAGCCGTCAAGCCCGTTGATGACTCCCAATTTTCCCTTAGGCAACTTGACCACACAGTTACTGCAGTCTTCCATCATCACCTCCGAGTCGATGACCACATTGTCACCGATTCCCTTCTGGCGGAACTCATAGATGGAGTGCCATGTGCCTAAGTCGGCCCACCCGAAGTCACACTTCTTCACATACACATGCTGCGACTTCTCCAGCACACCATAGTCCACCGAGATGTTGGGGTAGGAGGGGAAGTTCTCGCGCATCCAGGCATTCTCCGGCTCCACGCTGAACTC
>CALGHW010000497.1 GCA_937916075.1 uncultured Prevotella sp. | reverse complement strand
TTGCCTGATTACGAAGAGAAACCTGCCAAGTTTCTCCTCGAAATCAGGCAACTTTCTCTTCGTAATCAGGTAACTTTATTTTCTTGACATAAATAAATGTAATAAAATATCATCAAACATCAGTCACTATCATGAGCGTGATAAAGTGATGCGTAAGCTGTCGGCATATCCACACACTTTTGCAAGTTACCTCATTTTTTTTCGACTTTTGTTGGCCATTTCTGTTCTGCCAACGAATTCCCATCCCATAAAGGATTGTTATAAAATTATGGACATTAATTCTTTTTAACTATCGGGGGGGTAATATTGCCTAAAATACCTATATTTGCATCCATAAAGGAAAATAAAATCCTAAAAATAGGAAGTCGCAAAAAAAATGAATAACATTCTTTTATCTACGAATTTCCTCGCATGACAACTCCGCAAAGCAACAGGCCAGTGGCCACCCGACCAAGACGGGAAAGAAGCCACATGACCCAACCCGGAGGTGACCTATCCGCATAACCTAAAGACATCAGTATATGAGAAAAGACATCAACTATCTATGGGCTTTACTGCTCATGATTTGCCCCTTGCTCATCGCCTGCGGCAGCGACGATGACAACAATGACAACGGCGGCACAACGGAAAACAACACCAGTTTCACCCAGCCCCCCACAACAGGATGGACAGACCAGGGAAAGACCTGCTACTGGGTGCCCGAACAGAAAGACAACAGCATGATTGCCATGCAGCACGACAAGTTTGTGTTCGCCTCCAGTGCGGACGATGCCGTTTGCACACAAGCCGTCAAGGAGATACTCTGCACATCGGCCGCCAACGCCACCATCACACAAGCCACCTACGCGCGCCTGGGCGCCACCATCAAGGAAAGCCGCATTGTGACATGGGTCATGGACGGCTATATCGGACAGACCAAAAAGGCCATTAGAAGCACTTTTGTCAAGGAGGAGGAGACACCCGACGAGCCCGGCACCCCACGCCCCGAGCTGAACAAAGAATTCCTGACCGGCAAGTGGATCCGGATATACCTCAAACAGTCACTCGCCGGCGAGACAACCATTCTGAGCGAAGAGAAGTTTTATAACTACCGCTGGGAACTGAAAGCCGACAGCACCGCCGTGTGGAGCCACCGCAGCTGGAGTGACCGCTGGCAGATGTTCGACCCATGGACGGAGTCGCCCGACAACTACACCTGGAGCTTCACCGACTACGGCAACAACAATAACAGGCTCGTCCTGACCAAGCACGAGGGAAAGAAGGGCTTCGGTGACTACAAGGAGACCCACACCCGGCGCATCATCACCACTTGGACCGACAGCACCTTCTCCTGGAAGAATCCGGACGGAGAGCGCATGGACGGCAAAGCATACGAGATATACGAACAATATAAACGCGAGAAATAAACATCACTTAAATAAACCTATTAAACGACACCACATGAAAAAGAATTTTTTATCAAAAGTAGGGATGGCGTTAGGCATCGCACTCTGCGCCCTGACCGCTAACGCACAGGAAACGACAACCGACGGCACCAACGCCAATAACGGCAAGGCCGATGCCTTCAGCATAGACTATATGGGCATCGACGGCGGCTTCGGCATCAACATGGACATCACCGCCGGCTACCTCGACATCAACGGCGGATGGATCAGCGGCAAGACCAACGACTACATCAAAGACAACAGCGGCTGGCAGATTTGTGTGGGCGGCAACTACCGCTACTGGCTGGGCAAGTCGTTCTTCATCGAAGGCAAGGCCGGTGTGGGCTATTACCACTCCAGCGTCGAAATGAGACTACCGTCGGGCACCAAGACGACCACCATCCTCGGCAAGTCACACACCAGCACCACCTACACCACCGAAAAGGAAAGCAATGGTGAGTTTGGCCTCTACGTGTCGCCCCGGGCAGGCCTCCATGTGGGCAAAATCGCCGGCTGCGACTGGTCGATTGTTGCTGGCTACAGATGGGACTTCATCAAATTCAAGTTTGACAAGGACTATACCAACGACTATTTCACTATCGGTATATCAGCAGGAATTTAAGACATGAAGAAATCAAGAATCTTTTCGTGGACAGCCCTTCTTTTGATGGCCTGTCCGCTGCTCATCGCCTGCGGCAGCGACGATGACGACAATGAGGGAGGCGGCAGTTCGTCGAGCCTCATCGGCTACTGGACCACTCCGGCCGTGAAGAAATGGAAAAACCACAACTTCTGTGAGGCACTCTACTTCAAAAACAGCAACACGGTAGAAGTATACAACGACGTGGCCGACGCCCGCCACTGGGACGACCCCAGTCTGGGCAACTTCTCGGTGGTCTTCGGCGGCATGAGCGGCTGGTATTACCAGGACGGGTGCAACCCACAATACACCTATGTCGTGACGGACAATAAAGTCATCATCAGCAACGGCTATACGCTGACCATATCGGGCAACAAGCTCGTGCGCGACGGCAGTAGCGCCTCGAACGCTTACACCAAGTGTAAATAGCAATCGAGAGGGCGGCCCCTCCCGGCAAGCATCAGATGGCGAAAGTGTCTTGGCAACCTGTGAATCTCCAAATCAGGACAAGACATTTTCGTCATTTTTTTGTTCACCCGACATTTGATAGATGCCCTGACTTGATTTCCCAAAAAATGTTTAATCTTTTATCCTCTTTTTTCAACCACTTAATCACATATTCCAACCACATAATCACACCACACGACCACATATGCACATCGGGCGGAAACGAGGGTTGCACGATTTAATTATATTTAGTAACTTTGTGACAACATAAACGACTTAAACCCCTCTAAAGCAAAGGAAAAAAACAAGCAATACAAAATAAATAAAGACATTAAAGAAATCCTTTTTCCAAGACGGAATCTGATAATGAAGATTTCTTATTATTAGTTATCAAAAGCGATACGGGTGGCCCGGAGAATCATCTCCAGCCACCCGTATTCAATTTCTTTGTTAGGTTGGTTTTCCTTTGGAAGGATTAAAGGTTGGGGTTCATCTTGGTCCACTCAGCCACGGGAGGAACGATACCCAGCTCCACAATCTCGTCGCGCATCTTGCAGAGGTGCTCGTAAGACTTGTTGAGAGCGGCGATTTCCTCTTCAGTGCCTGTAGGCTCAGTGAAGTGAACACCTGTCTTGTCGATAGTGGTAGGCATAGCCATCATCACATTCTTGAAGCCCAGCTTGTCGTGGTTCACATAGCAACCGGCAGGCAAAGTGAACTTCTCACCACCCATAGCGGCCTCGATCATCTTGACAGCATTGTAGGCAGGGCTCTGGAATGAGCTGCGGCCACGGAGCTTGATGATGTTAGAGCCACCCTGAACGGTATGGTGCTTGATTTCCTCCCAGCGCTCGGCAGAAAGGCCCATCTCAGAGAGGGGCTTGCCGTCAACCTTCACCTGAGAAGCAAACACGGCCATCTGCTCGCCGTGGCCACCATAGGTGTGGGCGCCTGTCACCTTGTCCTGCTGAACGCCGAACTCCAGGGCGAGAGCCTGCTGCAGACGGGTAGAGTCGAGAGCGGCCAGCGAAGTGAGCTGGTTGGGCTTCAAGCCTGAGTGAATCAGGGCTGTCAGGGCAGTCACGTCGGCGGGGTTGAAGATAACCACCACGTGCTCCACCTCGGGACAATACTTCTTGATGTTGTCACCAAACTCGGCGGCAATCTTGCAGTTACCCTTCAGCAGATCCTCACGGGTCATGCCGTCCTTACGGGGAGCGCCACCTGAAGAAATGATATACTTGGCTCCGGTGAAAGCCTCTTTGGGGTCTACCGTGTAGGTCACGTTGGCACCGGCGAAAGCACACTGCTGGATTTCGTCGAACACACCATGAACACCCGGCTCATAGATATCGTAAAGACAAATGTTTGGAGTAAGACCGAGCATCAAAGCGCTCTGT
>CALGHW010000496.1 GCA_937916075.1 uncultured Prevotella sp. | reverse complement strand
TGTATTGTGCGGTGAGACACCGCACCCACTACATTGTCCAACCGTACAGCTCGAACTAATTTTGCTCACTTACTTATGCCATAAAAGGCACATTTGCCCTGTAAATAGCCAGTTTTAGAGCCAGTCACCAAAGTGGCTGGCTCTAAAACGACCCAAAAGACAGGCTAAGCATGGCTCCTTTTATCCATGATTCAACATAAAAATATTGTTCCCCGTGAAACATTCAGAAAACCACTTGGTTGTTCTCCTAAAAAAGTGTATTTTTGCAATCCTAAAAGCCTAAAAAATAATGAACACTACCAAGCCTATATCCTACCTGCTTCTCGCGGCCCTTCTCCTCCTCACAGGGTGCACCCAGAAGCCCAAGCGCTATGTCATCGGCGTGTCACAATGCTCCGAAGACATCTGGCGCGACAAGCTCAACAATGAGCTCAAGACGGGCGAATACCTCAACGACTCCATCCAGGTGAGGCTGGCCTCATCTAATGACGACAGCAAGAAGCAAATACGCCAAATCAACCAACTGGTGGACGAGGGGGTTGACCTGCTCGTGGTGTCGCCCAACCAGCTCAGCACCGTCTCGAAAGCCATCAGCCGGGCTTACGACAAGGGCATACCCGTCATCCTCTACGACCGCAAGACCAACTCGGACAAGTACACGGCCTTCATCGGCTGTGACAACTACGCCATTGGACAGTCCATGGGGCACTTCATCGCCGCAAGACTCAAGGGCAAGGGCCGCATCGTGGAGATACGCGGACTGGAAGGCTCGTCGCCCGCAATGGAGCGACACCGGGGCTTCAAGGATGCCGTCAAGGCTTATCCGGGACTGAAAGTGGTGGCCTCCGAGGCCGGCAACTGGAAGGAGGAGAGCGGCGCAAAGGCCATGAGGCGCATCCTCAGCCACACCCGCGACTTCGACTATGTGTTTGCCCACAACGACCGCATGGCATGGGGGGCCTGCCAGGCCGCACGCCAAGCCGGACTGCGGCGGTCTTACCGATACACGGGCGTGGACGGACTGGCCTCCCCTGGCGGCGGACTGGAGATGGTGCGCGACGGGGTGTTTGAGGCGTCCTATGTCTACCCCACCAAGGGCGACGAGGTGATAGCCCTGGCCATGAAGATACTGCGCCATCAGCCTTACAAGCGCGACAACTATCTGCACACCTCCATCGTGACCCGCAACAACGCCGAACGGACCCTGATGGAGGCTAAGGACAGCGAACGGCAACAGAAAAACCTCGACCTGCTCCACCACCGGGTGGACCAGTATCTATCTGACTATCAGGCACAGAAGCTGCTGCTCGTCGGACTGGTGATATTCTTAGTGGTCATCATGATGACCGCCGTGCTGCTGTTTCGCAACTATGTCATCAAAACACGCCTCAACGAGCAACTGGCCCTGAAAAACGAGGAACTGAAACAGCTCAACGAGCAACTGGCGCAAAAGAACGAGGAACTGAAACGGCTCAACGAGGAGGTGATGGAACTGACCCACTCGCGGCTGGTATTCTTCACCAACATCAGCCACGAGTTGCGCACACCGCTCACACTCATCGCCGACCCCGTGGAACTGCTCCTCGCCAACCCCGACATCAAAGGACGGAGCCGTAACCTGCTCCAGATGGTGCAGCGCAACGCCCAGGCCCTCCAGCAACTGGTGGGTAGCATCCTCGACTTCCGCAAGATTCAAAACGGCAAGATGCAACTGAGGCTCCACCGCTTTGACCTCGCCGGGGCCATCCGCCTCTGGACGGGCGACTTCCAGCTGACGGCCGAGCGCAAACACATCCATATCCACACCGACACCACCGGGTTCACACCTCCAACAATGGTGGTGGCCGACCAGGAGAAAATGGCCCGCATCGTGTTCAACCTGCTGAGCAACGCCCTGAAATACACGCCCCAAGGAGGTGACATCTATGTGACGCTCCAGGACACCGACGGGGGACGGCTGCGCCTCTCGGTGAAAGACACCGGACAGGGCATCGCCAAGGAAGAGGCACCCAAGGTGTTTGAGCGCTTTTTCCAGGCCAAAGGCGCGGCGGGCGGCACTGGCATCGGCCTGGCCCTGGTCAAGTCGTTTGCCGAGCTTCACCATGGCTCGGCCACGGTGGAAAGCGACCTGGGACAAGGGGCCGACTTCATCGTCACCATGCCCCGCACACAAGAGGGACCCATAGAGCCCGACAGGAGCGACAACACCGCAACGCCCCTTCCCCCGGCCGACGACAATATAGAGCCATACCTGCAGGAGTCGTCCAACCATGAGGGACAGGTGCAGCGGCTGGTCAGCGAGCAGGCCGACAGGCCCACCCTGCTCATCATCGACGACAACAACGACGTGCGGCAGTATGAGCGGACCTTGCTCCAGGACACCTACATCGTGCTGGAGGCCACCAATGGGCAGGAGGGTCTGGAGACGGCCCGGCGGGAGGTGCCCGACCTGATTATTTGCGACGTGATGATGCCTGTGATGGACGGCCTTGAACTGACACAGCGGCTGAAGACCGACACGGCTACCTCCCACATACCCGTCATCCTGCTCACAGCCAAGAACATGGAAGAACAGCGGGCTGAGGGCTATGCCTATGGCGCCGACTCCTACATCACCAAGCCTTTCAGCAACAAGGTGCTGCTGGCCCGCATCGACAACCTGCTGAAGCAACGCACACTCCTGAAGGATGTGTACAAGGGTAGCCAGACTGCCGAACAGGAGATAGACGCCTCCAACCTGGACAACCGCGACAAGCTCTTCATGTCGCGGCTCCACGACATCATCCAGCGCCACCTGACCGACACCGACTTCGGCGTGGAGGAGATAGGCCACGAGATAGGCCTGAGCCGCGTGCAGCTCTACCGCAAGGTGAAGGCCATGACCGGCACATCGGTGATTGACCTGCTGCGCAAGGCCCGTCTGGCCCGCGCCCGCCGGTTGCTGGAGGCCCGCAAGGGCAGCGTCTCGGAGGTGGCCTATGCGGTGGGCTTCTCCTCGCCCTCCTACTTCACCAAGTGTTTCAAAGAGGAGTTCGGGATGCTGCCTGGCGAGGTGGCACCCTAAAAAGCCCCCGAAGGATAGCAAAATCCGTTCATCGGCTGGCAGAAATGTTACATGAACGATTCTTGTCAGCCGATGAAACAACGTTGATAGCCGATGTTCATACCTTTACATAACTTTGCGGCAGAAATCAATGCCAATAACTAAAGACAAATGAACAAATGAAAAAGTCATCCAAACTGACACTCATCCCGCTGATGCTCTGCTTCTTCAGCATGGGATTCGTAGACCTGGTGGGCATCGCCTCCAACTATGTGAAGGAAGATCTCAACCTCAACGACGCCACAGCCAACCTGTTTCCGTCGCTGGTGTTCTTCTGGTTTCTTATCTTCAGTGTGCCCACAGGCATGCTGATGAACAAGATAGGCCGTAAAAAGACAGTGCTGCTCTCGCTGGCAGTGACTGTGGTGTCACTGCTCCTGCCCCTCTTCGGCGAGTCGTTCGGCCTGATGCTCGTGTCGTTCTCGCTTCTGGGCATCGGCAACGCCCTGATGCAGACCTCACTCAACCCACTGGTATCGGTGGTGACCACAGGCAAGAACTTAGCCTCTACCCTCACCTTCGGACAGTTCGTCAAGGCCATCGCCTCCTTCCTCGCCCCCTATATCGCCATGTGGGGCGCCGTGGCCAGCATACCGGCCTTCGGACTGGGCTGGCGGGTGCTCTTCCCCATCTATATGGTCATCGGCATCCTGGCCACGCTCTTGCTCGCCGGCACACCCATTGAGGAGGAGCGGCTGGAAGGAAAGGCTTCCGGCATTGCGGACTGTATCAAACTGCTGGGCCGACCCATCGTCTTTCTCTCTTTCATCGGCATCATGTGTCATGTGGGTATCGATGTGGGCACTAACACCACAGCTCCGAAAATCCTCATGGAACGCCTGGGATGGACGCTGAATGAGGCCGCCTTCGCCACCTCTCTCTATTTTATCTTCCGCACCATAGGCTGCTTCACAGGCTCCTTCTTTCTCCGGGTGATGAAAACACGTGTCTTCTTCACCATCAGCGTGGTGATGATGGCCCTGAGCATGGCGGGACTCTTCATCGGCGAGAGCAAGACAATGCTCTATATCGCCATCGCCCTGGTGGGCTACGGCAATTCCAACGTGTTCTCGATGGTGTTCTCGCAGGCGCTGCTGTCCGTGCCCGAAAAGAAAAATGAGGTTTCGGGCCTGATGATCATGGGACTCTTCGGCGGAACGGTGTTCCCGCTCATCATGGGCGTGGCCAGCGACGCCATGGGACAGGCCGGAGCCGTGGCGGTCATGGCTGTTGGCGTGGCTTATCTCTTCTCTTACATTCGTTGCATCAAACTTTAAAAACAATATCAATCATCAACCATTATGGAAATCAAGAATCAATATATCGTAGGACTGGGCGAGGCACTGTGGGATGTCTTGCCGGAAGGTAAACAACTGGGAGGCGCACCGGCCAACTTCGCCTATCACGCCGGTCAGCACGGACTGAACTCCGTGGCCGTGAGCGCACTGGGACGCGACACCTTGGGCGACGAGACCGAGGCCCAACTGAAAGAGAAAGGACTGCACTATGTGATGCCCCGGGTGGACTACCCCACCGGCACCGTACAGGTGACGCTCGACGAGGAGGGTGTGCCCACGTATGACATCAAGCAGAATGTGGCCTGGGACAACATTCCCTTCACCGACAACATCCGGGAAATTGCCGTAGGCGCCGGCGCTGTATGCTGGGGATCGCTGGCACAGCGCAGCGAGGTGAGCCGACAGACCATCTACCAATTTCTCGACCACACACCGAGCGGATGTCTGAAGATATTCGACATCAACCTACGACAGAACTTCTACAACAAGGAAATCATCTGCGAGAGTTTAAAACGCTGTAACGTATTGAAAATCAACGACGAGGAACTCGTCACACTGGGACGTCTCTTTGGCTATCCCGGCCTGGACATCGAGAACAAGTGCTGGCTCATCCTCGGCAAGTATAACCTGGACATGCTCGTGCTCACCTGTGGCGTCAACGGCAGCTATGTCTTCACCCCCGGCTATAAGTCGTTTCAGGAGACCCCCAAGGTGGAAGTGGCCGACACCGTGGGAGCAGGCGACTCCTTTACCGGCACCTTCTGCGCCAGTATCATCAAGGGCAAGAGCGTGGCCGAAGCCCACAAACTGGCCGTAGAAGTAAGTGCCTATGTATGCACTCAAAACGGAGCCATGCCCAAGGTACCCGAACGGTTTACCAAATAGCCACACACAAACACATACCTATATCATTTATTATTTTTAGATTTTTGCCGACGTTGCCGCCGTCAGTCCCATCACTCACAGGACTCGACGGCGGCGCTTTTTTAGGAAGGCACCACCTGCATAGACCCCTTCTCCGCAAAATACATTCCCGCCCAAATCATGCCAAGTCGGTTTTTTTAGCGTCACAAAGGGACGGCAATCAAAATAAAAGAAGTAACTTTGCAGCCTGAAAACTATAATACGTATTAAGATATGTCATTAAAATGTGGTATCGTGGGACTGCCTAACGTGGGCAAGTCCACACTTTTCAACTGTCTGTCGAGCGCTAAGGCGCAGGCAGCCAACTTTCCTTTCTGCACCATCGAGCCCAATGTGGGCGTCATCACCGTGCCCGACGAACGACTGACCAAACTGGCCGAAATAGTACATCCCGGACGCATCGTGCCGGCCACCTGCGAGATAGTGGACATCGCCGGACTGGTGAAGGGAGCCTCCAAGGGCGAGGGCCTGGGCAACAAGTTCTTAGGCAACATCCGTGAGACCGACGCCATCATCCACGTGCTCCGCTGTTTTGATGATGACAACATCGTAAGAGAGGGCGGCGCATCGGTCAACCCCGTGGAAGACAAGGAAATCATCGATACCGAACTGCAGCTCAAAGACCTGGAGACCATCGAGTCACAGCTATCCAAACAGCAGAAGGCCGCCGCTGCCGGCAACAAGGACGCCAAGGTGGCTGTCAGCGTGCTGGAAGCCTATAAAGCCGTGCTGGAACAGGGCAAGAACGCCCGCTCAGTGGCTTTCGACAACAAGGACGAGCAGCGCTTTGCCCACGACCTCTTCCTGCTCACGGCCAAGCCCGTGCTCTATGTGTGCAACGTGGACGAGGCCAGTGCCAAAGAGGGCAACGAATACTCCAAGAAGATTGAAGAGATAGCCAAAGCCGAGAACGCCGAGATGCTGGTCATCGCCGCCAAGACCGAGGAGGATATCGCCTCGCTGGAGACCTATGAGGACAAGCAGATGTTCCTGGAAGAACTGGGACTGGAGGAGAGCGGCGTAAACCGACTCATCAAGAAGGCCTACTCGCTGCTCAACCTGGAGACCTTCATCACCGCCGGAGAGATGGAGGTGAAGGCATGGACTTACCACAAGG
>CALGHW010000495.1 GCA_937916075.1 uncultured Prevotella sp. | reverse complement strand
CAATACGCTTCAGGTTGTCGGCTTTCATGTCCTCGCCGAAGAAAGCGTCGGCCACGGTGTAGGCTATTTCCTGAAACGACAGTTGCTCGATATGGTCGAAGAAGTCTTGGGGCAGCTTCTTGATTTTTTCGGGCATATAAAGGCCCCGGTCGGATGCCAGGCCCTTTACCACTGCCTCATGCAGGGAGGCTTCGGGGGCTTGATGGTTGGTGCTGTAGTATTTCATTTTCTTTCTTGCGTTTTTTTCGGTTTGCCTTATTTTATTTTCATAAACTCGTTCATAAACTGCTCCAAGTGCAGCAATCCATAACTGCCGCTCACGCAGCTCACTTCATCATAACATTTCACCTCGTCCGGTTCGATGCCTTTATAGTAGATGAGGAAAGGTACGGGCTCCTTGACGTGTGTGCGTATTTCCACGGGAGTGGGGTGGTCGGGCATGACAGCTATGCATACAGGCTCGTTCCATGTTTTCACTTCGTTGTAGATAGGCTCTACGATGCGGTGGTCCAGATACTCGATGGTGTGGAGCTTGAGGTCCAGGTCGCCGTCGTGTCCGGCCTCGTCGCTCGCCTCCAGGTGGAGAAACACGAAGTCGTCTGTCTTCAGGGCTTCGATGGCGGCCTGTGCTTTGCCTTCATAGTTGGTGTTGGCCAGTCCTGTGGCCCCTTCGACGATGATGTTGCGCAGTCCGGCATAATGTCCGATGCCCCTGATCAGGTCGACTGCCGAGATAACGGCACCTCGTTTCACTTCGGGGTACATCTCGCTGATGGTTTGCATGGAGGGACGGTAGCCTGCGCTCCACGGCCAAATGGAATTGGCCATGTCGGCTCCCCGCTTGCCGCGCTCCTGGTTAAACGGATGCTCCATCAGCAGTTTCTGCGACTTGAGGATAAGCTCGTTGATGAGGTCGGCAGTCTCTTGTGGAGTCATGCGGCTGTCGTCCGTCTCCACGTATCCCTCTTCCGGTTTGACCAGTAAGGGAATCCATTCCTCGTTGGGATGGTCGTGGGGCGGTGCGCAGACAATGTGCTTGTTGCCGCCCTTGATAATCAGCAGGTGGCGGTATTGTATGCCGGTGATGAAGCGGATGCGGTCGCTGCCCAGATGCTTGTCGAGATACTGGATGAGCATGTCGCCATCCTCGGTGGTAAGGTGTCCTCCGTGGTGATTCTTGATGCGGCCGTTTTCCAAGCATACGATGTTGCAGCGTATGGCCATGTCTTCGGGTTGCATCTCATAGCCGATGCTGGCGGCCTCCAAAGGGCCTCGGCCCTCATACACCTTGTTCAGGTCATATCCCAAGATGGCGGTGTTGGCCACTTCGCTGCCCGGCAGAAATCCGTCGGGAATGGTCATCAGTCGGCCGCAGCGTCCCTTGCGGGCCAGCATGTCCATATACGGCGTGTCTGCATACTGGAGCAGTGTCTTGCCGCCCAGTCTCTCGACAGCATGGTCGGCCATGCCGTCGCCTAATATGATGATGTGCTTCATGTTGTTTGTGGTTTTATGTTTTTATATGTTGGCGATAGACATGATGTTGGCAAAAACGCCAGCCGCTGTCACCCCGGCTCCGGCGCCATAGCCCTGGATGAGCATGGGATATTCGCGGTAACGCTCGGTGGTGAGCAGTACGATGTTGTTGGATCCTTCCAGGTCGTAGAAGGGATGGCGCTGTCCCACGGCTTCCAGGCTCACGCTGGTCTTGCCATGGTCCATCTTGGCCACGAAACGCCATTTCTTTTTGTCGGCCTCAAGCAGCTTGCGCTTCTTTTCGAAGT
>CALGHW010000494.1 GCA_937916075.1 uncultured Prevotella sp. | reverse complement strand
CATCGGCCGCCCCGGCACAGCAGACCATCAAGACGAGCCGCGGCGAGGGCACGCCGAAATCGGCATTTGCCGAAATACTCGACGCCAACACCCTTGACTGCTTGAAACACGGCGAGTGCCAGGAACTCGGCGATGTCGTGCTGACGGGCGCCACAGGCTTCATGGGCATCCATTTCCTCCACGAACTGATAGAGAACGAGACAGGACGCATATACTGCATCCTGAGAGACAAAGGCCATGTGCCGGCGGAAAGCCGTCTGCGCTCGCTGCTGTTCTATTATTTCGACAATACCTACGAGGAACTGTTGGGCAACAGGATATTCATCATCAACGGAGACATTACCAACGCTGCCACATTCGAGCAGTTGGACATCCAGGCGGATACTGTCATCAACTGTGCCGCTAACGTGAAGCACTTCTCTGCCGGCGACGACATCGAGAAAGTCAATGTGGAAAGTGTGCGCAATATCACCCAATGGTGTCTGCGCACGAATACCCGGCTTGTACATATCTCCACCATCAGCATCGGCGGACTGAGCGTGGACGGCAGTCCCTCGCCCGACACGGTGCTCAACGAGCATATGCTGGACTTCGGGCAAGGACTTGACAACCAGTATATCAGGTCGAAGTATGACGCGGAGCGACTCATCCTCAGGGCTGTCAAGGACCATGGCCTCAACGCCAAGATTCTGCGTGTGGCGACGCTCGCTTCCCGCAACAGCGACGGAGAATTCCAAATCAACTTCCGCTCTAACGGATTCATGGGCAGACTGAGGTCCTTCGCCCAACTGGGATGTGTGGCGTTTGACATGCTGGACGAGGTGTGCGAGTTCTCGCCTATCGACGAGGTGTGCCGCGCAAGCCGGCTGCTGGCCAAGACTCCGCGCGAGATGGTAGTCTTCCATCCCTGCAACAACCATACGGTGTCGCTCGGCGACGTGTTGCGCTGTATGGAAAAGCTGGACATGAGCGTCAAGCCTGTGGAAAGAGAGGAGTTCAACGAGAAAGTGCGCCAGATGATGGCCGACGACGCCCGGAGCGAACTCCTGCAACCGCTGTTGGCTTATTCAGACAATAGCGGACACGATGTGCGCTTTATCGGCTACGACAGTTCTTTCACAACGCAAACGCTCTATCGGCTTGGGTATTACTGGCCCTTCACGTCGTGGGATTATGTGGAGAAGCTGGTCAAGTCAATCAAAGGATTTGGCTTCTTTGACAAAGTTTAGAATCATGGAGAAAATATTGCAAAAACGAAGTCCCTATCTGGTCAACAAGGCATTCAACAGCTTCCTGTTGGCTTCTATACTCACGGTGGCGGCAAGTCAACTTGCCGCCACCGTTGACGGTATGATGTTGAGCTTCCTCGTCGGCGAGCAGGCGATGAGCTGCGTCAATATCTGCCGTCCGGTCATCCAGTTGTTTTATGCCCTGACGATGCTCATCGGCGCCGGCAGCTCCATGCTTGTCGGTATGGCGATAGGCAACCGCGACCGCATGAAGGCCAACCGCATCTTCTCGGGCGTGATGATATTGTCGCTCGGCGTGTCGGCGACGCTTTTGGTGGCAGGAATCATCGGACAGGGGGCTGTGGTCAACTTCCTGTGTCCTGACCAAGAACTGGCGGGCATGACAGCCGACTTTTTCCGTGTGGTGGCCTTGTCGGCTCCTCTCTTCATGCTTTCTGTCATGATGGAGCTGTTTGTGACCGTCGACGGCAGTCCCAAGCGGGTGTCCATGGCCATAGTGGCCGCCACGTGCGGAAACATCATCCTCGACTATCTCTTTATCGCTGTCGGCGGATGGGGCGTGAAGGGGGCGGCATGGGCCACGATGGCGTCGTACGGCATATCGGTGGTGCTCCTGGCACCACATTTCCTGAAGAAAGACACGCTGAAACTTGCTTGCAAGGGATGCTTGTCTACCTTAGGGAAATCGGTTTCCGAGGGAGTGCCGTTTGGTATTGCCACGGCACTTATAGCCGTGCAGTTGTGGGGCAACAATTGTGTCGTGCTGGAATATCTCGGCAACACGGGCATTGTGGCGCTTTCGGTCTGCATGTACTTGATGCAGATATCGATGATTATCCTTTCGGGCACCCTGAAGACCTTCCAGCCCGTGGCGTCGATACTGAAAGGAGCGGGCGACCGCAATGGCGTGATGATGGCCATTAAGAGGGCTTACAAGTTTATGGCCGTGTGCTTTGTGGTATTTCTCTTGCCACTTGTCTTTGCGCCGCGGCAAGTGGCACAGGTGTTTGGCGTTTCCGATCCGGGGCTCTTGGCCGCCACGGCCGAGGCAATTCCTCCTTTTTCGGTAGATATCCTGCTGATGTGCATGTTGTATCTGCTGTTGCCCATCTACCAGTTGTATGGCAACAGGAAGATGGCCACATTCCTGTCTGTATGCCAGTCGCTGGCCCCCACACTCGGTGTATGGCTGTTTGCCGAATATTGTTTGGGAAGCGTCTGGTGGGGATTCGCATTTGGCCAGGCTGTCACGGCAGTGTTTATCTGCCTTTTCTCGGAGATTACCCGACGGCATGACAGGCGCCTTAGTCCACTGATTCTCGTGCCGGGGCCAAGTGGCTATGTGGGATTTGAGACATCCATAGCGCCCAGTGTGGAGCACATGGCCGAAGCGTTGGCGAGCGCCAGGGCTTTTTTCCGTGAGAAGGGTATCAGCGATGATATGGCCATGCGCATAGAGGTGGTGTCGGAAGAGCTGGTGAAGAATATCATCACCCACGGACTCAAGACTAAAAAAGGCAAGCGCTATATCGACTACCGGGTTAGCGTCAAGGAGGATAGCGTGAAGCTGATGCTGTGTGACGACGCAAGGCCTTTCAATCCAGTTGACCATGCCGAGCGTGACCATTTGGGGCTGACCCTGGTGCATGGCCTGTGCGGCGAGTTGAAATACGATTATATCTTCCATCAGAACATGACCTCCGTGACTTTTTACGACAATCCCAAGAAATGGCTGTAATCATATTGTAAAAAAAAGAAAAAGAATATGAACATCAAATCTATAGGCGACAGACTCGGCGGGACTTCGGCTGCGGCCGATGGCACGGTGTATTCCATCCTCATCATCTGTAGCATCTCGCATTTCCTGAACGACATGATACAGTCTATTATCCCGTCCATCTATCCGATTATCAAAGCCCAATTCGGATTCTCATTCGAGCAAATAGGCATGATAACACTCGTGTTTCAGTTGACCAGCTCCATTCTCCAACCGTTTACGGGGCTCTATGCCGACAAGCATCCCCGTCCTTACGCTCTGTCGGTGGGCATGTGCTTTACCCTGGCCGGCTTGCTGATGCTCGCCTATGCCGAGGAGTATCTCTTGATACTCGTGGCGGTGAGCGTGGTGGGCTTTGGCTCCTCCGTGTTTCATCCCACGGCCTCCCGTGTGGCCCAGTTAGCTTCGGGCGGCAAGAAGAGTTTGGCGCAAAGCATTTTCCAGGTGGGTGGCAACGGCGGTTCTGCGGTAGGTCCGCTGTTGGCTGCCTTGGTGGTCGTGGCGTACGGACAGCACGCCATAGCCTGGTTTGCGTTGGCCGCCCTGCTGGCCGCCCTCATCATGGTGAGGCTGGGCGCATGGTACAAGGCCCGGCTCGTGTATGTGGGGAAGCACCCGGCCAAGCAGTCTGCGGCGCTGGGCAGTGGGATTTCCCGCAGGTCTAAATATGGTGCCTTGCTGATTCTGGTGCTTTTGGTGTTTTCCAAGTATTTCTACACTTCCTGCATCACCAGCTATTTCACCTTCTTCTTGATGGACAAGTTCGGCCTGTCGGTGGCCGCCTCACAGTATTGCCTCTTTGCCTTCCTGGCCGCCTTTGCCATCGGCACGGTGGGTGGCGGCATGCTGGGCGACCGGTTTGGACGCAAGTATGTCATCTGGTTCTCCATTCTCGGAGCGGCACCCTTTGCCCTGCTGATGCCCTATGCCAACCTGTTTTGGACCATTGTGTGCGCCTTCCTGGCCGGACTCATCATCGCCTCGGCTTTCTCCTCGATTGTGGTCTATGCCACCGACCTGATGCCCGACAAGGTGGGCTTTATCGCCGGCGTGTTCTTCGGACTGATGTTTGGACTGGGAGGTTTGGGATCGGCCTTCTTCGGTTGGCTGGCCGACCGCACGAGTGTGGAGTTTATCTTCCAGGTGAGCGCCTTTTTGCCCCTGTTGGGTGTCATTGCCGGTCTGCTGCCGAACACCCAAAAGCGGAAGCGGTAAGGTCTTCCGACAGAAAGTTCTGCGGTGTGGGGGTGTATGGCGGAGGCGTGATGCTTTCGCCCTCATGCCCGATACTCCAAAAGGAGATGCCCTTTTCCCGGCAGAAGGGCGCCATGCGCCAGGCACTCTCAAAACCGCTCATCACAAAATGCATCGGAACAAAGAGCCCCACCCGGAAGCGGTCGATGAATTGGCGGGCGCCGAGCGTATAACCATTGCCGATACGCCCATCTACGGGAAACATCACGATGTCAAAC
>CALGHW010000493.1 GCA_937916075.1 uncultured Prevotella sp. | reverse complement strand
CTTTCTCCCAGAAATCAGGCAACTTTCTCTTCGTAATCAGGCAACTTATTTTTCTCAAAAAGAGCAAGTGTAATAAAAATATCACTAAAAGAAAGCTATGGATATCCAAAATTATTGTGCAGTGACACACCGCCCCACTACATTGCTCAACCGTACAGGCCGATAAAATTTGAACACCTACTTAACAGCATTCCTACTGCCATCGTTTGTCTACCTTCACGGTCCCGTCGGCATACACCTTTCGGCAAATGACAAGTCCGTGGGCATCATGAGCCACGCTCCGGCCATCAGCACCAAAGTATTCCACACACCGCAATGCTGCCTCGCCAAAACCGGTCACCTCTTGTACGGCTGCCTCCGCACCGAGCGTCATCACACTGCTTACCGCCGACGGCAACGAGCTCTTCAGCGCCTCAGCGGCAAGAGCTGTCACGGTATACTTATAGGTACGCTCGCAGGCAAGCCCCTCTACTGTGTAGCTTGTTGTCTTCACGCTGTCAATGCTCCAGCTCTTCGGGCCAAGGGTCCATACCTCGTCCTTGTCGGCCTCGCCTTTCACCACACGCATACGGTTGATGAACAGACGTTCGTTGGCTGTGGTTATCACAAAGCGACATCTTGAGGTGGCATTGCTGTATACAATCAGGTAGTTGGCTTCCGTCTTGTTGGCCTTAAACGACTGGCTGGCCAATACCTCTTTCGTATCCACATCCTGCAAATCAACTGTGAAGGCCACATTCTTTGCCGGATACGACCGGGCGTCGAGCGACAGAGTGATGACACCGCCAGACGGCTCGGCATTAAGCACCGGGGTATAGAGCTTGCCGCTCTGTCCGTAACCGCCCATACGCAGATAGCCTCCACAAGAATAAAGCAGGGTGCCATACCACGGAGATCCCGACAAATAGTTTTCGATGGTCTCGCTGATATCACCCGTGCCCGACTTGGGATAGTCGCCTTCGGTCAATGCGCTGAAATCCTCGGAGAGAAGAAGCGGGTTGAGCGAGTCAGGCAATTGCTCGTCGATGTCTATACGATAGCCAACAGCATTGTCAACCGCCTCCCAATTGAGTGTGAACGCACTGGATGTGACATCCGTCGGCTCCGCGAGCACCGGACGACGCAGCCGGTCCTTCATAAATGTGAACGAGATGACGCCGTCGTTGTCACGGATATGGGTCAGCCCTTTTTCTGTGGGCACGCCATCACGCGACAGCGAGTTGGGCGATGAATAGTCGGTAAACATATCATTGGTGGCTGTCGGGAAGAGATCAGAGGCCTCACCATTGCCCTGTGTGCCGTCGGCCTCGACCAGGTCATAGCGCGGGAAAGTGCCCGCATTGACATAGTTGCCATTCCATGCCGACTCGTCATAGGTGATATGCATAATCATCAGTCCGCGCCCCGGCTGATAGGCATCCCACCCCACCTGCTGGCGGTTCTCAAGGGTAAAATACTCATTGTCATTGGCTGTGCTCACCCGGTAAGCCACACGGTTGGCCGTCAGCTCCTTGAGTGTGATACTGTCCGACGGCGTGTCAATCTCCGTCAGCTCCATCCATCCCAGCGAGGCGCGCTCAAAAGCCGACATCGACGGGGGTGTGTGCGACTCGTTGTTGTAGTTACCCTGGTCCATGATGTCCCATCGTCCCACCTGCGACGAACTGGTCATATAAGTGTTATACATATCAGGCAACCCGAGCACATGACTGAACTCGTGACAGAACGTGCCGATACCCTCTACCTTGGTGCCGGTGGTGTACTTCAGCTCGCTCGAGCAGGCATAACGCTCCACCTTCATGCCGCCCACCGAACAGCTCACGCCCAGATTCGACAACATGGCGGCATGTGGCCAGATGGTGTTCGACGACGCTCCATAGCTCTCGGCATATCCCGCATATATCACATACACAAAGTCTACCGTACCGTCACCGTCGAAATCGTATTTCGAGAAGTCAACCCCGAGGTTGTCGGAAGCATACTCGCAGGCCTCCTTCACCATCAATCCCGGCTTTGAGTCACTGCCCTGACTGTTGTTGGCTCCATAGTAAGCCATGCGGTGCGACAGCTTGATGGGGCCAATCACATCGAAATCGGGGGTGAACAGTCCGTTCGACTGGTCTACGAAATAGTCGCGCGCACTTCCTGTAGCGTTCTCAAGCGTGCAGCCCGGGTCGTTCATCAACCTATGGAAGAGGGTACTGTCGTGGCCTTCCTGCATACTGTTGTCCGCAAACTCCACAAGCAGGATGACACCCTTCAGGTTGCCCTTGGTGGGAAATGACTCGCCCGGCAGATGCCTCATGCCTTTTCTCACGCCCGATGTCCGCGCCTCATACACACTGCCGAAGTGGCTCACGCCCCAAGAACGCAATGCATTACGCTCATCCGCTGAACGCAGCGAGAGATTGTGCGCCGCCACCCCCGACGACACTAACACGCCCTTGCTCATCTCGCGGGCATAGCACATCCGGCCGTCAGAGCCCGGCACGAGCAGGAACCCGTCGGTTGTGGAAAACGAGTGACAATGCTCATCACCTACCATCTTATAGGTCAGCACAGTGCCGTCGGCCTGTGTAGTCGTATGAAGTCCGGGCCATGCTTTCACGGCCCATGCACCAGAGGTGGCAGCAATGGCCAACACGGCTGAAAGGATTATTTTTCTGATATTCATTTTTTCAACAAGTATCTATTGTTCCATTTTTTACTTCATTTTAAATACCTTTATAGTCCGCCCATCCTTTACCACACGGATGATGGCAGCACCCTTCCGAGGCACATTCACTGTGGCAGAACCACTGAAAGCCTTTGAGTCAATCAGCATGCCGGCCACATTATACACATCAGCACGCATGGGGCCGTCGCCCGTCAGACAGCAAAGATTGCCTGTGCGGAACGCCTTGACACGATTGGCGGAATCCATAACGGACACACCGGCCGCATCCTTACCCGTCGGCACAACGCTCATGGCATTGACGATATAGCCGGTGGAATGGTCGATGATCTGTCCTATCACATGGATGTTACGGCGGTCAACCACATTCGACGGCACCGGCACCGTATAGGTATGCGCATAATGCTCGTCGGCCACCATCGGCTCTGTGCGGCACGTCTCCCCCTCATAAGAAGGATACACGGCACGCGCAAGGTCGTTGAACACCACATCGTCGGTATGTCCGGCCTTCTTCTCCCAGCCATAAAACTCGCTGCTGTTGCCAGCATAGTAATTGGTCTGGGAATAGCCTGTAATGGAGTCCTCCGTCACCGTGTAGCGCCCGGTTGCGGCATCCCAGCTGCCGGGCAGGACATCCGCCTGCACGGCAGCATCGTTGTTGGCCAGGAACTCCAGCGTGCGTTCCAGCGTATCCAGGTCAAGGGCGGTCAGGTCAGTGAGCAGGGAAGTGCTCACCTTGCGCAGGGACGCCGGGAGATTTGCGGGCAGCGGGTCAAGGTTCTGCCGGAAAAAGGCGTCCCA
>CALGHW010000492.1 GCA_937916075.1 uncultured Prevotella sp. | reverse complement strand
ATAACCTGAGCAGCCTCAACTTCTACCTCTGCTATTACGGACTGGCCAGCGGACAGTACAACGAGCAGGCCGCCGCTCCGTTCAGTGTCGTGGTATATGCCGACAAGGACGGACGCCCCGACACGGACAGCATCTACGGACGCTATGACACCACCATGCAGGGAGCCTTCGGCACCATGGGTCTGGCCAAGGCCGAGATGCGCACGATTGCCTTCGACAAGCCCATCGTGGCCAAGGGACCGTTCTATGTGGCCTTCGAGTTTGACAAGAGCTTTGTGCTCGACGATCCCGACACACACCTGAGCCGCTCCGTCTTCGGCATTGCCGGATATGAGCACCGCTCTGACGTGACCACCTTCTTCGTCCTGCCTGACTCTGTGCCCGCCACCGCCACTTGTGGCACCGGCCACTATGTGCCAGTGGACAGCATCGACAGCGAGTATAAGGGTGTCGGCCTGACCATCGTCACCTGGATGAGTGTGAAGAAGGAAGGCACTGCCACCGCCATTGCCATGACCCCCAACGGACAGATAGCTTTCGCCGCACGTGTGGATGGCAGCAAGCTTACTGTGAGCGGTACCCGTGAGGGCGAGGCCGTTACGGTGTACAATGCCGCCGGACAGACCGTGGCCAAAACCGTGGCCAAGGACATGAGCACCGAACTGTCGCTTGCCTCGCAGCCTGCCGGCATGTATATCGTGTCGACACCTGCCGGAACACGCAAGGTCATGAAGAAGTAAACACTTCGGAGACGACCTGGACTGAAAAAATGTAAAAGACGATACAGACAACCATGATAGGTAACGAATCCTGACTATCCGCAGGGAGGAACGGACATCGGCGGGCATACAATCCCTGAGCCGAGTAGCCGTCCCTCCCTGTTTCTGTGTCCGTCAGGCTGCTTTCGGCCTTTATCCGAGTTGGCTCACGTTATGAAACACCATTATTTTATCCTTATCAACAACATGAGAAGAAATATCATCACCAAGGCCTTTGTCACGGCTCTCCTGGCGGCATCCGCCACCACCCTGCACGCTGTGCCGGCCTATCCCAAACCCGTCAAGGTGACCCAG
>CALGHW010000491.1 GCA_937916075.1 uncultured Prevotella sp. | reverse complement strand
GCTCAAACTCATCGTCGGCTTTCAGTATGGCGAACACCTCGCGGTAGATGGCTGTACAGGCATCTACCGCGAGGTGTCTGCCGAAGCGCCTCCACGGCTCATGTCGAGCCGTATTACGGGATACTCCAAAGTTGTTTACATGGGCGTTTTGCTTTTTTACAGAAGAGGTACAGGCAAGGTGAAGAGCGAAAGAGATGCCGCCCCAACAGGGGCACAGACGAAAAAAGCAACTGATATTTTTTAATATTCCACTCTTTTGCTGTAACTTTGTAGCACATTTTATACATTAATTATTATGCAAGAGACCAGACAGAACAAAATAGCACGACTGCTCCAGAAAGAGCTGAGCGTGATTTTCCAGCAGCAGACCCGTGCCATGCACGGCGTGATGGTGAGTGTGACCCGGGTGCGCGTGTCGCCCGACTTGAGCATCTGCACCGCCTACCTGAGCATCTTCCCCAGCGACAAGGGCGAGGAACTGCTCAAGAACATCAACGCCAACGAGAAGACCATCCGCTACGACCTGGGCACACGGGTGCGCCACCAGCTGCGCATCATTCCCGAACTGCGCTTCTTCATTGACGACTCGCTCGACTATATCCAGCATATCGACGAACTGTTGCAGCAGAAATAATGAATTTTCCATTTTTCATCGCCCGGCGTTACCTATTCTCCAAGAAGAGCACACATGCCATCAACGTCATCAGTGGCATCAGCATTGTCGGCGTGGCCGTGGCCACAATGGCACTGGTGGTGACCCTCAGCGTGTTCAACGGATTCCACGACCTGGTGGCGTCGCTGTTCACCTCGTTTGACCCCCAGCTCAAGGTAACACCCGTGCAGGGCAAAACCGTGCCGGCCGACGACCCTGTGCTCACCCGAATCAGGCAGCTGCCACAGATAGAGGTGAGCACGGCCTGTGTGGAAGACCAGGCGCTGGCCGTCTATGGCGACCGCCAGGCCATGGTGACCGTCAAGGGCGTGGAGGACAACTTTGACAGCCTGACCCATATCCGCCAGATACTCGTGGGCGACGGAGACTATGAGCTGCACGCCGCCGACCTTGACTTCGGCATCCCGGGCATCCGCCTGGCCGAGACACTGGGCACGGGATACACCTACCACCGACCGCTGAAAATCTTCGCCCCCAAACGGGAGGGACAGCTCGACATGGCCAACCCCACCGACGGATTTGTCGAGGAGGAGCTTTTTTCGCCGGGCGTGCTCTTCAATGTGAAGCAGGTGAAGTATGACCGCAAGTATATCCTGACCAGCATCAGCTTTGCCCGGCGGCTGTTTGACCAGCAGGGCATGCTGTCGTCGCTCGAGCTGCGGCTCAAGCCCGGCAGTGACTTCGAGGCCGTGAAGAAGGAGATACAGACGATAGCGGGCGACAAATACAACGTGCGCGACCGCTTTGAACAGCAGGACGACACCTTCCGCATCATGAAGATCGAGAAGCTCATCGCCTATATCTTCCTCACCTTCATCCTCATGGTGGCCTGCTTCAACATCATCGGCAGCCTGTCGATGCTGATCATCGACAAGAAGGACGACGTGGCGACATTGCGCAACCTCGGCGCCACCGACCGGCAGATAGTGCGGGTGTTTCTCTTCGAGGGACGTATGATTTCGGCCATCGGCGCCGTGGCGGGCATCGCCTTGGGCCTGCTGCTCTGCTGGCTCCAGCAGACGTATGGACTGGTGAAACTGGGACGCACCAGCGGCTCGTTTGTCGTTGACGCCTACCCGGTGAGCGTGCATCCCGACGACATCGTGGTCATCTTCATCACGGTACTCATCGTGGGATTCGTGGCCGTGTGGTATCCCGTGCGCTATTTTGCCAAACGGCTTATCAACGCAAAGGCGTAAAAACCACTCATATCTTTATTCAAGATTTATTGCACATTGTCAAAACCGGTTGGAACGAATTCGAGCTGTACGGTTGAAAATCGTAGTGGGTGCGGTGTCTCACCGCACAATGAGGAAAGGTATATAGCATTTTCCGACAATGAATAGTCCGTATGTTCTTGCTGCTGTGCGGTGAGACACCGCCCCACTATCATGGACGTAATGGGGGGGGTGGAATGTGATGTTTTTTTACATTTTCTCATTTCTCAAAAATTAAG
>CALGHW010000490.1 GCA_937916075.1 uncultured Prevotella sp. | reverse complement strand
CTTGCCCATGTCGATGGTGATGTAGTGAGGAGCTTCGGCCGCGGTGCCGCTGTATCGTGTGTGCCATTTGGTGTTGATGTTGCCGTCGATGGCGTTGGCGGCTTTTCCGTTTTCGCCTTGTGTCTCCTCGCTGCTGCAGTCTATCACCTTCCATCCTGTCTTGTCGGCCAGGATATGGTCTGTCGGTGTCTCGCGCCATTCGCCGGTGACAAAGTTGATGTCAAACCGCTCATGGTATTTGAAGTTGCAGTTGGTGCCGTCAAACGAGATGGGGAAGATGATGGTCTTGGTGTTGGGCAGGTCGGGGTCCTGCCATCTGTCGCCTACATAGAGATAGGTGGTCTGTTTGGTGCCTTGTATCTTCAGAATGGCTGCGGCCTGTGTGTCGTAGGCGTTGCTGTTGCCTATATTAGAGAGTCCGCTCCAGCCGCTTTTCAGGTTGCTGCTGTACGACAGTTTACACTGGTTGGGGTCCCATCCCGAGCAGGCCGACGAGAACATGAAGTAGCGGTTGGCGATGCGCACGATGGCCGGTGCCTCACGGCTCTGTCCTGAAAAGAGCTGTGTGTGGCTCTGTGTGGAAAGATAGTCGTCGGCCAGTTGGAAGAGTCCCAGATTGCGGTTCTCGTCTGTTGTGGAGATGAAATAAGCCGTTCCGTCATCATCGACAAAGATGTTGCAGTCGCGGCTCTTGATGCCCTGTGGTCGTCCGCTCCATTCCAGCTCATAGGCTCCGTCCACCTTGTCGCATGTGAAGCAGGCTGCCTCGCTGGCTCCGTAGTTGCCGGCCTCCCAATGGCACCACACCACATACTTGCCTGTCTTCTCGTTATACATCAGCTTGGCGCGTTCTATCATGCGCCCGTTGCCCAGTTCGGGTGTGGTCACCTTGTTTTGGATAATTTTCTTTTCAAATTTCCAGTTCTGCAGGTCGGTCGATGAGTACAGGTTGACATCCGGATTCCAGGAGTTGGCCCGGTCTTCGCCCACCATATACCATACGTCGCCCACCCGGACAAACCCTGGCGCATGAGCCTGTACGGTAGTTCCGTCTGCGGTCTTCCACAGGTTGCCGTTTTTGATGGTCACCCATTCCGACGGACGGTTTTTGACATAGCTGTCAAGCGCGCTCTTCACCACGGCGACCATGCTGTCAGCCTTTTCAGAAGGCGTGTCGGCCGCAAGCAGCCGGGAGGCCTCTTCCACTTTCTCTTTCAGTGCCTCCTTCCCCTCGTAGTCAGTATAGTCGAGGTTGTGGTTGACTCTTTCTATTTGGTCTTGCAGCAGGCGGTAAGCCTTCATTCTGGGCGCGTAGCCATCCATGGCCTGTTCCAACTGTCGGATAGCGTCGGTTATCTGTTCGATGGTGGAGCTGTTTCTTATTTTGGATGCTTCCTTGATGGCTGTCTGTAGCTTTTCGTAAGACATATATTTGTTGGCGGCTATTTCCTTTTGCAAGGCTTGTGCCTCCTTGCGCACCAGTGTCATGTATTGTCTGTAGGCAATGGCTGCGGTGTCGACAGCCGTCAGGCGGAAGTTGTCCACGGCCACCCAGTTGGCGTTGGTCCGTGTGTTGGCCACGCCAATCTTCAGCTTTCCGTTGGCCACCACGGCTTCCAGTTGGTAAGTCCCGCCTTTGGTCAGCGCACATTCCGCATATCCGGCCATGAGCTTGGCGCCGGTGATGTCCGTCTTGCTGTTTTGGAGGACGGCATGTCCGTCTACCGTCAAGATATAATATCCGTCGGGCAGTCCCTCGACGGTTTGCAACAGTTCACCGTTATCTAAGGCCGTAGCACTCCACTTCTCTGCGTAGGCATTGCCAGTTTTGTTCCATCCTTCTTTTTGTGTGTTGTCATTGGTCTGTCGGCTGTATCCCTTGGCGGCCCAGCCGGTCAGCCCGCTCTCTTCAAAACTTGGATTTTGGATAAGGCTTGTGTAGTCTTTTTGTGCCG
>CALGHW010000489.1 GCA_937916075.1 uncultured Prevotella sp. | reverse complement strand
GGTCTTTCAGGATGGTTCGTTTGCCGTAACGTATGCATACCTTGTTCATCTTGACCACCTCGTGCGCCTTGTATTCCTGGTTTTTGTAGGGCAGCTGGATGATGGCGTTCCGTTTTTTCTCGGTCAGCACATGGTCAGGGGCCGGTTGCCGGTTGTCCAGATATTCCTGGCGTGTCTCCTTGCGGCCCACCCGCTTGTCTTTCACCTCCACCACGTGTGTGATGAAGTCGGGTATGTCGTCGGTTTTCGACAGCACCAGGATAACCTGTAAGGCCCGTTCGCGGGCCACGCTCTTGAGCAACTCTTTCAGTTGGTCGCGGGTCTCTGCGTCCAGTCCGATGAAGGGGTTGTCCATGATGAGCACCCTCGGCTCGGTCATGAGCGTCTTGGTCAGTTGAAACTTGCGCAGTTCACCGCTTGAGAGGAGAATGATATATTTGTCCATCAGGTGCTCGATGTGAAACATCTCATACAGGTGTCGCTGCATTTCGCGTCGTTGTGGCGTGTCCTCTCCGGCCATCTGGTAAGCCTTTTCGAGCAGCGGTCCCACGGTGGGTGTCTCCTTGTCTATCTCCTGCTGGTTCCATCGCTGTTGCAGGTAATACTGGCTGTCGCTTGCGCCGTAGGAGTCGCGGAAGGTGATATACTTGATGTTGTCGGCCACCATGGTCTTGTCGCTCGGGCTGAAGTCATATTCCGGGTCGTGCATCAGCAGGGGGTGTTTGCCGGTGATGATGTCCACAAGCATGGTTTTTCCTCCGCCGTTGGGCCCCACGATGGCGATGTGTTCTCCCTCGCAGGCACAGAAGTTCACCGGTTCGGCCATCCGCCATTCCGGCATGCGGGTCACCCCGTTTTTGATGCTGATTATCTCTTGCATAGTCTATCTTGGTTTTTGTTGATAAAATCTTTCCATCCTTTGTAGTGGGCCTGTGGCTCGGGCCTGTTGAGCTGGAGAAAGTGGCAATAGGCGGCCGCCAGGGCGTCGGTGGCGTCCATAAACTTGCCCATCTCGTCCTTTTGCAGGTTGAGGATACGTTGCAGCATGCCGGCCACCTGCTCTTTGGAGGCTGCGCCCTGCCCCGTGATGGCCAGCTTGATTTTCATCGGCGCATATTCGTGGATAGGCACCCCGTGGTTGACGGCGGCGGCGATGGCCGTGCCCTGCGCCCTGCCCAGTTTGAGCATCGACTGGATGTTCTTTCCGAAGAAAGGAGCCTCGATGGCCATCTCGTCGGGCAAGTAGCTGTCGATGATGCCCGTGACGCGCTCGAAGATATGTCCGAGTTTGAGGTAGGGGTCGGCAAACTTGCGCAGGTCGATGACTCCCATGGCCACCATGCCCGCCTTGTTGTCCTTCACTTTCAGTATGCCGTAGCCCATGATGTTGGTTCCTGGGTCGATGCCGAGTATAATTTTCTCCATATTCAGGAGGCAAAAGTACGAATTATTTTTGGAATAGCTCAAAAATATGCGGCCCAAATCATGCCAAATATACTTAGAAGGATGTCTTCTTGATGAAATGGCCCAGTCTGTGGGCCACGCCTCTGCGGTTGATGGAGCGCACGATATACATGCCGTCGGGCAGTGTCGTGATGTCGGCCTTGGTGTCGCGGTAAGGTCGTGTGGCGAGCATCCGTCCCTGCAGGTCTTCGATGACAATGTGGGAGGCGTCTGTCGTGGCGTCCTTTTGGGGGAGTGACAGGCGGTGTCCGTCGTTATGGAGCAACGGCAGGGCCGAGGTATGTGCCGGCATGCCGTTGCTGGTGGGCGCGCTCTCGTTGCCATAGCGGTCGATGGCCGTCACGGCGTAGTATGCTGGCCGGCAGCCGTTGGCCGTGGCCGGCACATACAGGGTATTCTCCCGTCGCTTGACAGCTATTAGCGTCCGGGGGTCCTGCGTGTCCACGGGGTAGCGGTCTGCCGCATATATATTATAGGTGAGGTAAGGCCCGTCCGAGCGGTCGGAAGCCCCGTCCCATGAGAGAGCGTCTCCCCTGTCGGTGTGCCTTACGTTGAGCGTCTGTGGCGCCATGGGCTTGCGGTCCGACTGCCAGGTCATGGGCGGCACGAGTGCCGGGTAGGGGGTTATCTCGTCCTTGGCCAGGTCGAACACCCCCTTCACGTTGTCCGTGAAAAACTTTGATCGGAAGTAAGCATGTCCAAGGCCGTTGCGGCGCAGCACGTGCATCTCCCTTCGGATGATGTCGATGGGCCAGTCCTTTTCCTTTGGCGACATGAAGGAGATGCCCAGTCCCGGTGCCACGATG
>CALGHW010000488.1 GCA_937916075.1 uncultured Prevotella sp. | reverse complement strand
CCAAGGTGACCGGTACCGACCACCAAGGTGACCGGCTCTAAAGTTGGCTATTTGCCGGGCTAACACACCCCTCATCATTACTTGACAAGCGCCATTTTCTGAATTTTGGAAATCCTGGCCTCCGTCTTGCCATGGCCGCAACGGTTGCCGCAGGAACTTCTTTCGACTTCTTCCAACGAGTATATGCATTGCAAGCTGACGACATAGCCACACTCGTAAAATCATATTATTCATAATAATGCAATAAATAAAACAAAAATTCACTAATTACACAGAAAAATCTGCCAAAATGATTATTTTTCGCCATTTTTCTTGGCATTTTCATTTTTTTTATTATACCTTTGCAAACACAAACAGATAAGACACAACATTTCACAAACTAAAAAAGACAAAGCGTATGAGAAAAAAGATTATTTACACAATGTTACTTCTTATAGGAAATACGCTACCTTCATTTGCCACAGTAACGAAAGGAGATTCAACAACGACCACCACAACAACCATCTATTATGGATCAAAGGCCAGCAACAGCAAGAACAACCCGTGTGCAGGAAGCTGTGACGCAATCTGCAAAAAGGTGGTCGTCACCAGTAGTGAGACAGAAGGTGGCGGCTCGAAAGTATCCGTTGTAACTATTGACAGCAAAGGACACATCGAGACAATAGACACTCAATATGACCAAGCCCATCACCGTAATCAACCAAGAGATTGACAAGAGCGCTTTGGAAACAGTAACCATGTACACGAACGTCACAGTAACAAAGGAATAGCCATGAACAAAAAGACAATCCTCATTGTCTTATGCTCTATCCTGTCAGCCATGTCACCGGTCAAAGCTGCTACAACAGACGAGGCCAGCGACATGGCTGACGAGGTTTTGAAGATAAGACAAATGCCACATACTGAGCTTCTGCTGAAATCATATCTCTCGGCCGTCAAGACATCCCAAGACACGCTATACGCCCTGATATACATCCCCACCTATTGCAAGAGATGCGAAGTGACCATCCCCACCTTCTACAAGCAAATCAAGCAAATAGACCCGCAAAAGGAGGTTTTGCTCATCACGGCCTACAAGGACTCCACGGCTGCCGCACAATACAACCGGCGGTGTGGCTATGAGGCCGACCACTACCTGTACGACACCGACAATACTTATGAGAAGATTTTCGACTTCAACACCAACGGACTCTATGGCCTGTTTGTGCTGAAGATATGCAAGTCTGCGGGCAACCTCATCATCGGCACCAGCATGGAAAGCATGGGCGAGGAAGACATGAAGTCGCTCATCGCCTTCGACAAGCCCATCGAAAAGCAAACATTTTCCACCAAGGCTGAACTCCAAAGCAGCTATCCCTCTCCTGCCGAACAACTGATAGACACCTTGAGCCAAAAAGACTATCCCCTGGCGACATCCCGCGAGGCCCCAATCTCGTTTGCCGGCCCCGCGCTCCAGGGCCGGGACAACTACCTGCTTTTCAAGGACGACCTCGCCGAGGGGACACTCATGTTCAAGAAGCACAAAGAGACCTATGCCTTCGAAACACTGCTCCAGGCCAACGCACAGGAGAAGAAGCGCTACATCCGGATTCCCGACAAGCTTTTCAAGGAGATGGAAAACAACAAGCAGGTGTTCTACATCCCCGTATTCAGCCGGTTCTCTACCAACGGCAAGCACATCGAGATGTCTTACTCACTGCCCGACCTCAGCCTCGAAAGCAGAGACAGCGACAATGTCTATATAGCCTACTATAACTCACCCGCCATCCTGAGCAGAGACCTCGCCTCATGGCAACCCGACAGCATCTTCTCATTTGACGGCGACATCGCCCATGAGGACTATATGACCCAGCATTTCCAATTCTCGGCAACAGGCGACCTGCTTTTCTTCGGATGCAAGAAAAAGACCTTCCCCATAGAGGTACCCACAGAATTGTACAAAGGGAAAAGCGACATGGACCCTTTCAGGGACGAATTCTACGATGCCCCCACCCCCTTCATAGAAGTGTGCGAGAAGCAGACCCACAAGACGCGCTGCCGCTTGGGACATCTTTCTGACGCGGCCAGGAAGAGCCGCACAGGCTATGCCTTTGTCGATGTCGAAACTGAGACCGACGGCAACGACCTCGTATATACCGACGGCTACTCCGGCTACATCTATGTGTCATCACTGAAAGCCCCCGGTAAGCAGACGGAACAGTACCAGATTTTCCACGTCGACACCGATCACTTCCCTCCGACAGACACGACCATGTTCTACCAAGAAGAATACATCAAGCCCTACAACCGATACTTCTACCGGCAGATTGAGCGGCTGGCCATCACCCGGTGTCATATCCACGCCTTCGTACGCTACGGAAGGCCCATGGACCCCGATGACACCACAGGTTATGTATATGTGGACATCGACAGGAAAAAGGGAACCATCCGGCAATGGAGGATGCCTCATTTCACAGAGGATGAACTAAGGGGACACGGCTTCATCCAGCAGTCGGGAAAGATATGGCCCGCAGTGGCTCTCAAAACCGGCGGAAAAAGTATTCTCAGGATTTATCGTCCGTAAGGAAAAAGCGGGAAGGGAAAGCCTCCAACGGTCATCCCTTCCCGCTTATTTTATATACAAGAAGATGACTATACGATGACCAAAGGCCCGAGCAAGCGTAAAATAATGAAAAAAACAGATTGATTGGGAGTTATATGGATAATTCTTCGTAACTTTGCACCCAGTTTTTTTAAGGTTTATACAAATGCAAGACATCAGAAACATTGCGATTATCGCCCACGTTGACCATGGAAAGACAACGTTGGTAGACAAGATGATGTTGGCCGGCAACCTCTTCCGTGACGGACAGGACCTCAGCGGCCAAGTACTGGATAGCAACGACTTGGAACGTGAGCGTGGTATCACAATCCTTTCAAAGAACGTTTCAATCAACTGGAAAGGAGTAAAAATCAATATTATCGACACTCCGGGACACTCTGACTTCGGAGGCGAGGTGGAACGTGTGCTCAACATGGCCGACGGCTGTCTGCTGCTGGTCGACGCCTTTGAGGGCCCGATGCCCCAGACGCGCTTCGTGCTGCAGAAGGCCCTGCAGATTGGCCTGAAGCCTATCGTGGTGGTCAACAAGGTGGACAAGCCCAACTGCCGCCCCGAAGAGGTATACGAGATGGTGTTCGACCTGATGTTCTCCCTGAACGCCACCGAAGACCAGCTTGACTTCCCCGTAGTCTACGGTTCGGCCAAGAACGGCTGGATGAGCGAGGACTACAAGAAGCCCACTGACAATATCAACTACTTGCTCGACAAGATTATCGAGGTGATACCCGCACCGAAAGTGCTGGAGGGTACCCCCCAGATGCTCATCACCTCACTCGACTACTCGAGCTATACAGGCCGTATCGCCGTGGGACGCGTTCACCGCGGCACTCTCAAGGACGGCATGAACGTGACCATCGCCCACCGCGACGGCACCATGGAGAAGACCAAGATCAAGGAGCTCGACACCTTTGAGGGCATGGGACACACCAAGACCGCCGAGGTGAAGAGTGGCGACATCTGCGCCGTTATCGGCCTGGAGCACTTCGAGATTGGCGACACCATCTGCGACTTCGAGAATCCGGAGCCCCTGCCCCCCATCGCCATTGACGAGCCTACAATGAGCATGCTCTTCACCATCAACGACTCTCCTTTCTTCGGCAAGGAGGGCAAGTTTGTCACCAGCCGCCACATCAACGACCGCCTGCAAAAGGAGCTGGAAAAGAACCTGGCCCTGCGCGTGCGCCCGTTTGAGGACACCACCGACAAGTGGATTGTGAGCGGACGTGGCGTGCTCCACCTCTCTGTGCTCATCGAGACCATGCGCCGCGAGGGCTATGAGCTGCAAGTGGGCCAGCCCCAGGTAATCTACAAGGAGATTGACGGCGTGAAGTGCGAGCCTATCGAGGAGCTGACCATCAATGTGCCTGAGGAATACTCCAGCAAGATGATTGATATGGTGACACGACGCAAGGGTGAGATGACCTCCATGGTCAACCTGGGCGACCGGGTGGACATCGAGTTCGACATCCCCTCACGCGGCATCATCGGCTTGCGTACCAACGTGCTGACCGCCAGCCAGGGCGAGGCCATCATGGCCCACCGCTTCAAGGAGTACCAGCCTTACAAGGGCGACATCACACGCCGCCTGAACGGTTCGATGATTGCCATGGAGACAGGTACGGCTTACGCTTACTCTATCGACAAGCTGCAGGACCGCGGCAAGTTCTTCATCGACCCGGGTGAGGATGTATACGGCGGCGAGGGGGTAGGCGAGCATGTGCACGACAACGACCTCGGGGTCAATGTGACCAAGGCTAAGCAGCTCACCAACACCCGCGCCAGCGGATCGGACGACAAGGCACGCATCGTGCCCCGCACGGTGCTCTCGCTGGAGGAAGCCCTGGAATATATCAAGGAGGACGAGCTGGTGGAGGTAACTCCCAAGAGCATGCGTATGCGCAAGATTATCCTTGACCACAACGAGCGAAAGAAGAACGCCAAGAACTAAGGCTTTCTTCAATAGTCATATATAAAAAGAGGAGACAGCGACAGGTGGGTGATATACCTCCTGTCGCTGTCTCCTCTTTTTCTGTTCTGCCCTCAAGTAAGGCTCAAAATAGCTTGAGCATTACTAAAACGAGACAGACAGAGCTTTTATTCCGGATAGACGAGATTCTCGTCCTTGATATTCTCCAGCACCTCCGTGAGATACTTGCGGGCTTCCCAACGGGCCATGGGCAAGTCATGAAGCAAATAGTTGCCACAGTCCTTGGGAGCGGCACCGGGCACCTCGCCCTCAAAGTCGGCCACAAACTGGAAGGTATGCCGCATCAAGTCGACAATGTCACGGCTCTCCAGGTCGCCACGGAGCAAGAGATAATTACCCGTGAGGCAACCCATCGGCCCCCAGTACACAATGCGGTCCTTCCATTCGGGAGCGTTGCGCAGATAGGTGGCGGCCAGGTGCTCAATGGTATGAAGCGCACCGGGATGAAGCGCCGGCTCACGGTTGGGCTCCTTCATACGGATGTCGAAAGTGGTGACTACCTCGCCGCCCACTTCATCCTTTCTCGAAACATAAATGCCACGGAGCAAACGCTCGTGGTTGATGGTAAAACTGGGTATCTTTTTCATTTTTTCAAAATTTTTATATCTTCTCCAAAAATGCTTTCGTAACATGGAAGGATCCGTCGGCAATGCGGTCCCAAAAATCAAAATACTGCTGGGCCTTGTCGTCCTTGAGCGGTATGTCGCTGATAATGCGGAAGCTGACAAACGGCACCTTGCGCTGGCAGCACACATGGGCGATGGCGGCCGACTCCATGTCCACGGCCTTGGCCTCGGGGAAGTGGCCGATGATGGAACGCATCTTCTCCCGGCTGTCCACAAACCAGTCGCCCGTGACGGTCAGGCCCGAATGGATTTTCACGCCACAGTCTATCGACAGCGCCTTTTCGAGCAGTTGCGGGTCGGCAGCGAAACGGGCGGGCATGCCCATAATCTGTCCGTAAGCCTGGTCCGCGCCACAATACACGTCATGATAACAGGTCTCCGCGGCCACAACGACCTCCTGCACATTAAGCGACGTGTCGGCCCCGCCGGCCACGCCTGTGGAAACCACAGCGTCAGGATTAAAGCGGTCTATCAGTTCGGTGGCTCCGATGGCGGCATTCACCTTGCCGATGCCGCACTGCAACAGCACAATCTCATTATCTCCGATATGGCCTTCCACAAACCGGCGGCCTTCCACCTCTATATCCTCGGCTCCGGAGAGCAACTCTCTCACGCGCTGGAACTCCTTGTCCATCGCTATCACGATTCCAATCTTCATGGTTATTCTTTTCGTTTTTGCTAAATACAGGTGCAAAGGTAATGCAAATCAATGTAATACAAAAAGAATCCTTTCATTTTTATAGAAGGGGCACTCAAAAGCGTCAGTCACAAAATTGGTGACAACGAAATCCGACAGACAACGAAAAGCAGTAAAAATAAGTTAAATAATAGAGATTAGTGGAAAGAAGCAATGGCTAAATGCCATAAAATGTGTACCTTTGCACCGCATTTTTAATACAATATCATTAATTATCAAACATCTATGTATTTAGATCAAGCAAAAAAACAAGAGATCTTTGGACAGTACGGAAAGTCTAACACTGATACTGGTTCTGCAGAGAGCCAGATTGCATTGTTCTCATACCGTATTTCCCATTTGACGGAACATCTTAAGAAGAACCGTAAAGATTATACTACAGCAAGATCCTTGACACAGTTGGTAGGTAAGCGCCGCGCGCTGCTCAACTATCTGTACGACCGCGATGTTAATCGCTACCGTGCTATCATCAAGGCTCTCGGTCTGCGTAAGTAATTACCGACAGACACGTTTGCTTAGGAAACGTAAAGTCCCGAATGTCATCGACATCCGGGACTTTTTTTGTTTCCTGCATTTGGACATACGCAGCCAAGAGACAGGCTGCGGATTCCCCTGAGACGAGACCCCGGACTTATTCCGCAGCGGGAAGTATCTCCCGAAGCGGAATCATCACAAAGTCACGCTCACACATCAGAGGATGGGGTATCTTCAAGTCTGGCTCATCAATCGTCAGGTCATCGTAAAGCAAGATGTCGATGTCTATCAATCGGTCATGATACTGTCCGTCTGTCGACTTGCTGGTGCGCCCCATACGACGCTCTATCTGCTGGGTGATGACCAAAACCTCACGGGGTGACTTGCAGGTCGTGCAGCATACGGCGGCATTGACAAACGGATGGGGTGAGACAAATCCCCATGGCTCGGTGACCAACAGCGACGACTGGCGCACCACAGGCCCTATCTCCTCCCCTATCAGCCGGATGGCCTCACGGATATGAGCCTCACGGTCACCAAGGTTGGCACCTAAGCTGAAATATACTGTGCTCATCTGTTCTTTGAGATTATTCTGTCATTCATGAATAAAAAAGACTATCTATAAATAGTAAAGAGGAGGATACCAGACCTTGTCCATGCCCCGTATCCTCCTCTTCATATCTTTCATTAGCAGCTGTTCTGCGACTTAGTCGTCCAATATCAGCAGGGCATCACCATAACAGCCAAAGCGATAACCGTGCTTGACAGCCTCATTATAAGCCTCCATGACAATATCATAACCACCAAAGGCACAGGTGGTCATCAGCATGGTTGACTCCGGATGATAGAAATTGGTTACCAACGAGTTGGTCATTCCGAAGTCATAGGGCGGGAAGATAAACTTATTAGTCCATCCCTCATACTCCTTGAGCATACCATCCGTGCCCACGGCTGTCTCCGTGGCGCGCACGGTGCTGATACCTACAGCACACACCCGATGCCCGTCGGCCTTGGCCGCATTGACTGTCTTGCAAGCCTCGGCGGTGATGCTCACCTGCTCGCTGTTCATCTTGTGCTTGGTCAGGTCTTCCACCTCGATAGGCTCAAAGTTGCCCAGGCCACAATGGACGGTGATATAGGCAAATTCCAAACCCCGTATCTCCATCAGCTTCATCAGCTCCCTACTGAAGTGGAGTCCTGTGGCCGGAGCGGTGACCGCCCCCTCATTGCGGGCGAAGATGGTCTGGAAGTTCACCATGTCGTCGGCCGTGGCCGGACGGCGGTTGATGATATAGCGGGGCAGCGGAGCCTCGCCCAAGGCGAAAAGCTCACGCTTAAACTCGTCGTGCGGACAGTCATAGAGGAAGCGGAGCGTGCGACCGCGGCTGGTGGTATTGTCAATCACCTCAGCCACCATAGGACCATCCTCGTCGAAGAAGAGCTTGTTGCCGATACGTATCTTGCGGGCGGGCTCCACAAGCACATCCCACAGGCGCAGCTCCTCGTTGAGCTCACGGAGCAGGAACACCTCAATCTTGGCGTCGGTCTTCTCCTTGGTACCATAAAGACGCGCGGGAAACACTTTGGTGTCATTGAAGACAAACACGTCGCCCTCGTCAAAATAGTTCACAATGTCACGGAATCCGAGATACACCGGATTGCCGTCCTTGTCTTTCATATCGTTGCCGTCAGCGTCCTTCTTGCACATCTCGATGGTCTGGCTCTTGCGGTGGAGCACCATCAGCCTACATTCGTCGCGACGGTAAATCTTATCTACAGTGCCGTCCTCATTCTCAAAGGCACGGAACGGAGGTTCGAGTGCCACTTGGGCTTCGGGCAGTTTGAATTTAAATTGTGACAGTTTCATATTTCATCAGATTATGGATTAGCATACTTTTTTTTCTCGTTTACCCTTCAATCTCCTGCTTGGCGAGCCAGTCAGGAAAGTCGTCGAGCGTCACGCAGTCTTCTATCCTCACATCGCCGAGTCGGGTACGGCACAGGGCAGTCAGGAAAGCACCGCTGCCCAGGGCATAACCGATGTCGCGGGCCAGGGCTCGGATATAGGTGCCCTTGCCACACACCACCCGGATACTCATCTGCATCCGCTCCGGGTCGAAAGAGGTAAGCTCTATCTCATCCACTTGCAGCGTCTTGGCCTTAAGCCCCGGGTCTTGCCCGTTACGTATCAGCTTATACGCTCGGTGACCGTCTATCTTGCAGGCCGAATAGGCGGGCGGCACCTGCTGTATCTCACCCTCAAACTGACGCAGCGTCTGCTCTATCAGCGCTCGGGTGATGTGCGAGGTGGGATAGGTATGGTCTACGGTATGCTCTTTGTCAAAGCTGGGAGTGGTAGCTCCGAGCTGCATGGTTGCGGTGTATTCCTTGGTGTGGTACTGCAACTTCTCGATGTCTTTGGTCTTCTTGCCTGTACAGAGTATCAGCACGCCGGTGGCCAAGGGGTCGAGTGTCCCGGCATGACCGGTCTTGACACGCTTGACGCCGACACGCTTGGATATCAGATAACGCACCCGGGCCAAGGCACCGAAGCTTGACATCCGGTAAGGCTTGTTCAGATAAATAATCTCTCCTTGGGTGAAATTCATCTTTGGAAAAGGGATGATGGTTTTATATTA
>CALGHW010000487.1 GCA_937916075.1 uncultured Prevotella sp. | reverse complement strand
ACACCCAATACCCGAAAGGCATCCGGCTGAGCAGCTTCCGGGGCCGCTATGTGGTGCTCGACTTCTGGGCATCATGGTGTCCCGACTGTCGCAAGGATGTGCCAGCCCTGGTGGAGCTGCACAAGAAATACGCCGCGCGCGGCGTTACTTTCGTGAGCGTGTCGTTCGACACCGACGCGGCCCGCTGGCAGAAGTTCGTGGCCGACCATGGCATGACATGGATACAGTACAGCGAGCTGAAGAAGTGGAAAAAAGAGACCACCATCGACTCCCTGTACCGGGTGAACTGGATTCCCACCACCTACCTCATTGACCGTGAGGGCCGTATCGTGTTGGGGACGGTAGACATCAACAAGCTGGCCAAGGCCTTGGAGGACATCCGATGACAGCCGGCTATACCATCAATGTGCGGGGCCGCCTGGTAGACGTGTCCCAGCCCCAGGTGATGGGCATCCTCAACGTGACCCCTGACTCCTTCTATGCCGGCAGCCGCAAGCAGACCGAACAGGAAATAGCCGACCGGGCCAACCAGATTGTTCTGGAAGGAGGAACGATGATTGACGTGGGAGCCTTCTCCACCCGTCCCGGTGCACCCGAGGTGACCGAGGAGGAAGAGATGCGCCGCTTGCGCTTCGGTTTGGACATCGTGCGGCGTGAGCAGCCGTCGGCTGTGGTCAGCGTGGATACCTTCCGGCCCGACGTGGCCCGGATGGCCGTCGAGGAATATGGGGCCAACATCATCAATGACGTGTCGGAAGGCGGTATCACCGGCCGGGCCAACGTGCCGTTAGAACCGGAAACTGAAGGCGACTGCCCCGCCATCTTCCGTATGATGGGACGCCTGAAGGTGCCCTATATCCTCATGTCCGTGCAGGCCAACCTGCACGATATGGCTATCGCCTTTGCCCGGGAGGTGCAGCAACTGCGCGACCTGGGCGTGAAGGATATTATCCTCGATCCGGGCTTTGGCTTCGGAAAGACACTCGACGAGAACTATCAGTTGCTCAACAATCTGGAGAAGTTGCAGGTGCTGCAACTACCAGTGCTGGTGGGCGTGTCGCGCAAGTCGATGATATATAAGTTGCTGGGCGGAGACCCGACCACTGCGCTCAACGGCACCACCATCCTCCATACCCTCTCGCTGATGAAGGGAGCCTCCATCCTGCGGGTGCATGATGTCAAGGAGGCCGTGGAGTGTGTGGAGATTTATCGTAAAATGAGAGGTTGACCCCGTCAACTGCTTTTGGAAAACAAACATTATGTTCTTTGACTTTGGCATAAAAGATGTGGTAGACATCTTTCTCGTAGCGCTCATGCTCTACTATATCTACCGGTTGATGAAAGAGTCGCGGTCGCTCAATGTCTTTATCGGCATCATGATGTTTGTGGTGCTGTGGATATTCGTGTCCCATATCTTGGAGATGCGCCTCTTGGGCTCCATCATGGACAAACTGGTCAGTGTGGGCGTGATAGCCCTGATTATCCTGTTTCAGGATGATATTCGCAAGTTTCTTTACAATCTCGGCGCCCACCAGCGGGTGCGCACCCTGGTCAAGCTCTTTTCGTCAGAGAAGGACAGCGTGTCCGAACAAGACAAGGAGACCATCATGCCCATCGTGATGGCCTGCATGAACATGAGCCGCCGCAAGGAGGGAGCCCTTATCGTGATAGAGCGGGGCACACCGCTCGACGACATCGTGGACACGGGCGACCTCATCGACGCCAACATCAACCAGCGGCTTATCGAGAACATCTTCTTCAAAAACTCACCCCTCCACGACGGAGCCATGATCATCTCCAAGCGGCGGGTCAAGGCAGCCGGATGTATCCTGCCCGTATCCCACAACATGGACATACCCAAGGAACTGGGACTGCGCCACCGGGCGGCCATGGGCATCTCGCAGGAGTGTGACGCCATTGCCGTGGTCGTGTCGGAGGAGACGGGAGGCATCTCGGTGGCCATCAAGGGAGAGTTCCAGCTCCGCCTGTCGGCCGAGAAATTGGAGAGCATCCTGACCCGCGAGATGAATTTGGAATGAAGAGAAGGGCAAAAAGCCACGAAATACCTTGATTCTTGATTTATTTACCCTAAAATCAGCAATAATTGTCTGTTTTACCCTTTAAATCGTTAAAGAATTTAAAACAGCTTGTTAAATCCGCAGTTTCTCTTCTCTGTTTACTAAAATAATGCTATTTTTGTGACCGTAAAATCAACGATGACTATTCATTATAGTATAGCACTGCTAACATATTATTAAATATACATAACTAAAAAACTTAAGATGAACAAAAGATTACTCTTCTCCGCCATCTTGGCCGCCACGATTGGCGCCAACGAGGCAAAAGCACAGAAGGTAGAGTTGCCTACTCCGACTCCAGTAGACTTGAAACTGGACGGAACGGACACGGTCTATCTCTACAACGTAAAGGCTCAGAAGTTCTTGGCTGCCGGTGGTAACTGGAAAACCATGGCCGTGTTCAAGGACGCTGGAGCTCCCATCGCTATTGTGAAGAATTTCAAGGCCGATGGCGTTACGCCTAACGGCACTTATACCTTGTGGGACAAGTCGGGTGTAAGTGGCAAGGCCACATGGACCAAGGTGTTTATCGATGCTGCAAACGCCGATGGCGGTACGTCTTATATGGACTGGAATAACCAGGCTGGCGCATGGAAGACCAGCTTCGTGTTCCACAAGAAGGGCAACTATTATGAAATCCAGGCTGACACCATCCAAGCCGATCAGGTGGCCGACTTGAACGCACTGGGCAATACCACCGACGGTACCCGCATGGGATGGAAGAACGCCGATGACCTCTGCACAGGTAATGGTGGCACGATTGACAACATGGTGCGTCCTACCCTGAAGGTGACCGACGAGAACTATGCCAGCTATGGCGTGGAGTGGATGGCCGTAGGTGAGGAATATGGTGCTCGCTTGGATTTGGCTAACGCTATCAATGATGCTGTGGACGCTGGCGTGGACGTTTCCGCACAGACCGCTGTTTACAACAATGCCAGCGCAACCTTGGCTGAACTGAAGGCCGCTCTTGAAGGTGTGAAGACTGCCGTGCGCAACAAGTCTATCGCTGACCAGAATCCGTCGCCTTCTTCTCCTGTAGACATGGCGCAGTACTTCAACAGCTTCACTTGCCAGAGCTTGAGCGGATGGCAGACTGAGGGTACTTTCGATTCAAGCGGAAATACAAACGACAATGGTCACGGAACAGGCTTCCAGACCCACGACGCCGGTTCGGGCTATGTATGTCCTACCGACGGTGAGACTATCGCCAACAAGTTTATCGAGCGTTGGGTACACAGAGACTCTGACCCGAACGGAAGCAAGACTGCTGTAACGAATGCCGGACATCTGAGCGACTCTAAGATTTGGCAGACTTTGGGCCAGGTGCCCGGAGGCTCCTATGTGCTGAAGGGCTACTATTATGCCACCAAGCAGGGACAGAAGGATGTGTCAACCTTGAAGGGTGCCTATGCGCTGGTTCAGGTGGGCGACGAGAACAAATCTGTCGAGATTGCCAACCTGGAGAGCCAGCCTACACTCCAGAATATACTCATTGTTGTGCCTGAGGGTGGCGCTGACCTCTCTATCGGTTTGCAGACACTCAACACAACCTGTAACCACGTATGGTTCCAGCTCACCAGCATGGAATATCTTGGTGCCGGCAACTCCGGACTGGTGTATGTGCTCCAGCAGGATATCGCCAATGCCGAGGCTGAGGCTGCTGCTTTGACCGCATCCAGCAAGGTGATTGCGAAGTTGAATGAAGCCATCGAGGCCGCCAAGACTGTGGCCGCCAAGGGTTCTGCTGCCACAACGGAAGAGATTGATGCCGCCAAGAAGGCCATCACAGAGGCGCTGACTGTAGCTAAGACAAACGCTGAGGCTTACCAGACTCTGGATGAGGAATATAGCACAATGGACGACAAGGTGACCAACCTGGATGACAACGTCTTCGACGTGGATATCTGGTATGATTTCGTGGATGGAAATGATGCCCAGTGGAGCACTAAGTATGAGGACGTAACCGCTCTCAAACCTTATGACACGGATGAGCTTGCCCAGTATAGCGCAGCCCTGAAGGCCGCTTACAACAAGACGCTGATGTCTGGCGTGAAGGTGGGTAAGGATGTTCCTTCCGACTTGCTGGCCGACCCGTCGTTCGAGAACAAGGGACAGGGCTGGAATGGCTTGAGCCAGATTACTGCCGTGAACACCAAGTATCAGAACGCCGAGGCTTACGAGAAGGCATTCGACCTCTATCAGGAACTGGAAGGTCTGCCCGAGGGCGTTTACACTATCACAGCCAAGGCATTACAGCGTACAGGTACCAACGCAGTGGCTTATCCGAAGCACCTGAACGGTACCGAGGTTATCAACGCCTATATCTATGGTAACGAGGTAGAGAAGAAGGTTTGCTCGGTTTACGACGGCCCGATGGACGAGAAGTCACCTGCCGGTGACAGCGACAACTCAGGACAGGCTGCCGACTACTCACCCGAGGACAATCCTAATGTTTACTACGCTAACTCAATGTGCGGCTTCAAGGCTGCCTGCGACAAGGACCTGTATAATGTGTCTGTCAATGTCATCGTGAAGGACGGCAAGCTCCGCTTCGGTATCAAGACAGCCGAGAAGGGCACTGGCACATGGACTATTTGGGATGACTTCAAGCTCCACTATGAGGGCACTAACTACAGTGTGGTGGCTCAGGAAATGTTGCCCGAGGCTCAGGAACTGGCTACCCAGAAGATGACCGCCGACACGCTCAACGTGCTGAACGCCGCTATCGCAGCCGCTCAGGGCGAGAATGTATCTGCCGAGGCCGCTTCTAACCTGGCCAAGGCCGTGACTGCAGCCCGCAACTCTGTGGCTACCTATCTTACTTTGAAGAACGCTCTCGACGCTGCCGACGCACGTGTGGCCGCCAACGAGCGCAGCGCTGAGGCCAAGGCCGCTTACGATGCCGCCAAGGGTGAGATTGAGACCGCATACAACAACGGTACCTATAAGGACGCTGAGGTGCCCGAGGCTATCAAGAAGCTGGACGCTATCGTACAGAGCTACCTGATGCACGACGATATCGCCAAGGCTACTGTTGAGAATCCTGTGGATGTATCTTACATGATTACCAACAATGACTTCACACAGGACTTCACAGGCTGGACCAAGGTTTCCGCTGATGCTGCTGTCAACCAGAACGACGGTACTGCCGTAGACGAGATTGAGTACTACAGCAAGGAGAAGTTTGAGTTTAAGCAGACGCTGCAGAATATGCCTGCCGGACGCTATCACCTGATGGTGCAGGGATTCTACCGCAACGCCAACGATGTAGCCGCCTATAAGGATTCTATTGAAAACAACAATATGAACGTGAAGGCTTATGCCTATATCAACGACCAGCAGACCGAAGTTCCTGGATGGAACGCTCGTCCTGTGGCGTACAGCGAGCTGGGTGCAGTAGGTATCTCCTCTATCACCGGATTGGCCAAGTATGATGCCGGCTCTGAAACGACCGACTCTACTTACATTCCTAACAATATGGTTACTGCCCAGGCATTCTTCGAGTCAGAACTGGCCGGTGCGGCTTACACCTCTGAGGCAGCCGACTACTACACACCTGTAGGTGGCGAGATTGTTATCGGCGCCCGCAAGAGTGGCAAGGTTAGTGGTGACTGGGCTATCTTCAAGAAGTTCACACTGCTCTATCTGGGCAACGGTACTGACGGTATCGAGAGCGTAGCCGGCAACGGTGGCAGCAATGCTCCTGTGGTAGGCACACGCATCTACAATGTGAACGGTATCGAGACAGGTCGTCTGGAGAAGGGTCTGAACATCGTGAAGACCACCCTGAGCGACGGTACTGTAAGAGTGAAGAAGATCTTGGTAAAGTAAAGTTATCCACACTGAATTTATCATAGATTAGAAATAATCAGCATCGGCAGACGGAAATGCAGAGTAGTAATCTTTCTGCTTTCCGTCTGCCTTTTTTGTTTCCTTTGTCTCGCAGCCTGTCAGAGGCAGGCGTGGGAAAGCTACTACTATTATCGCTATTAAAAAAGAATTATTTGATAGAAAAATACATGAAGGACAATATTTTTACAAAGGTCATTTTTACCTGTGCCCTGACGTCGGTGTCATTGGCTTCGGCAGCCCAGGTGACGATGACCATCGACGCCACCCGGCGGTCGGCTCTGACCAGTGACCATCAGTATGGACTCTTCTTTGAGGAAATCAATCATGCCGGTGACGGTGGCCTTTATGCAGAACTGATACGCAACCGCTCTTTTGAGGATGCCACAACGCCAGAATCCTGGAAGACCATCACTGGCGCTTCCATGGGACTTGTCTCTTCCGGACTGCTCAACAACGCACAGGGGAAAGCCCTCCAGGTGCAGTTCTCCAATGCGTCGGACAAAAAGAAGGCCGGCATCTGCAATGAAGGATTTTGGGGCATGAGTTTCAAGGCCGACTCCACCTATCATCTGACATTATGGGTCAAGGCCAATGAAAACTTCAAAGGCAAAATCTACGGACAACTCCAGACGACCGACGGGCAGCCTGCCTCGGCAGAGACCGTCCTGGAAGGAACACCCCAAAAAGACCAGTGGGTCAAGCTCACGGCAACCATCAAGGCCACGGCCGACAGTAAGAACGGACGCTTTGCCCTCCTCTCATCTGCCAACGGTACCGCTTATTTTGATGTCGTGTCGCTGATGCCTTATACCTGGAAAGGACGTAAGAACGGTCTTCGGCCCGATCTGGCGCAGTTGTTGGCCGATACCAAGCCAACCTTCCTCCGCTTCCCTGGCGGATGCTATGTGGAAGGGCAGGAGTCGTTTGACAACGCTTTTCAGTGGAAGAAGACCATCGGTCCTATCGAAGGCCGCAGCGGTCACAAGAATGTCAACTGGGGCTATCGCTCCAGTGACGGATTGGGCTATGACGAATACCTGCAGATGTGCGAGGACCTTGGCGCCGACCCCATGTTCGTGGTCAGTGTAGGCATGGGGCATGGATTTACCGTTCCCTTTGAGCAAGTGGATACCCTGATACAGAACACGCTGGATGCCATCGAATACGCCAACGGTGACGAGACGACCCGCTGGGGTAGGGTGCGTGTCACCAACGGACACGCCGCCCCATATAACATCAAGTTCTTGGAGGTGGGCAATGAGAACAGCCAGGGTGACGCCAGCTACCGCAACGAGTATGCCCGCCGCTATGCCAAATTCTATGATGCCATTAAGGCCAAGTATCCCGACATGGTGGTCATCGGCAATGTGGAGGCCTGGGGCACTGACAATCCCTTGTGGGTGCAGGATGCGCCTACAGACATGGTGGATGAGCACTATTACCGCTCGGCGGCCTGGATGCGTAAGAACTACAACAAGTATGACCGTTATAACCGTGGCATAGCCGTGTACAACGGTGAGTATGCTGCCAACGCGTCGGGCACTTATGGCACTTATGGCAACCTGAACAGTGCCCTCGGAGAGTCGATTTATATGCTCGGCATGGAGAAAAACTCGGATGTGTGCAAGTTGGCCAGTTTCGCGCCTATCTTTACTCATGAGAGCGACCCCAAGTGGCCTTATGACATGATACATTTCAACGCCTCGTCCAACTTCAGCACACCTTCTTATTATGTACAGAAGCTTCTGGGCAACAACTTAGGCAAGCAGAACCTGCGATGGACCGAGACGGGCAACGTGGTTTCCGCCACAGCGGAAGCCACCCAGATAGGTGTGGGAGCATGGAATACCCAAGTGAGGTATGACAATGTGCAGGTGACGGACGGCAACGGCGCAACCGTCATCAGTGACGACTTCTCCACGGCCAATGCCGACTGGCAGGCTGGTGACGGCAAGTGGTCGGTGGTCAACGGCATGTTGGCCCAGACTGCCACGGCCGAGAACTGTGTCAACATCAATACCCATGCCATCAAGGGCGGGCACTATACCTATAAGCTTCGTGCCTACAAGAACGGAGGTTCTGAGGGATTCCTCGTCATCTTCAATTACCAGGACGACAAGAACTATTGCTGGTGGAACATTGGCGGATGGAACAACAAGTCGATGGGCGTGGAGCAGTGTGTCAACGGCTCGAAGACCACCCTCGTACAGACCGACGGTACGGTGGAGAGCAACAAGTTTTATGACATTGAGATAGATGTGAATGGAGCGGATGTGACTTGTAAGCTCAACGGCACCGTCAAACACCAGTTCACCTTGCCCGCAGAGCAACAGCTCTACCAGGCTGTCCAGCTGGACGAGGAGAAGGGAATGATGTACCTGAAGGTAACCAACCCCAATGGCAATGACACCAAGCTGAACCTCAACCTCAAGAACATGAAAGCCGAGGGTGGTACCGTGATACGCCTTACCTCTGCCAATGGCACCGACGAGAACACCATGGACAACCCCTTCAAGGTAGTGCCGGCAGCTGAGACTGCTGTCAGCGACATTACCACACTCGACATTCCCGCCTATTCGCTCAATATCTTCAAAATCAAGGTGAGCGACGTGCAGCCCGCAGTGAGCGACGGCATTACCGACGGAGATGCCGACAAGTATGGCTATCTCTATGCGCACATGAATGCCAACGGCGAGTTTACCAACTATGCCCTGAGCCGCTATGGCAACAACTTTAAGGACTTGTGCGACGGTGCGGAGGTGTTTGACACCAAGAAGTTTACCCAAACCGGAGGTATGCGTGATGCCTATGTATGCCGTACGGAGAGCGGCAAGTTTATCTTGGCCGGTACCGACATGACCTCGTCACTGGGATGGGAGAGCAACCATATCATGGTGCTCATGCTCAGTAATGACTTGGTACACTGGGACAAGACTGTCAGCATCGACTTGGCTTCAGCGGAGAACTTGAAGGCGTTGGGACTCACCAGAGCCCAACTGACTGCTGCCTGGGCTCCAGAGGTCATTTATGACCCCGTGACCAAGAAGTACATGATGTATTACTCGGTGGGTGTCAAGGGCGACCG
>CALGHW010000486.1 GCA_937916075.1 uncultured Prevotella sp. | reverse complement strand
AAATTATCGAGATTACCAACTTTTATACCAACTTTCTTATCCCGAACTCAGGTTTCTAGGAGAAACTTGGCAACTTTCTCTTCGTAATCAGGCAACTTTCTCATTTCAGCCGTTTCAAGAGCTCTGAAGGATGTATTAAACGGTTATGAAATATCTTTATATTTCAGCATTTATTCACATCACTTACCTTTTTAACATTTTGCCCTTGCCGGGCGAGATGTAGATGCCTGGACGCATTGGCTCGACCACACGCTGGCCCGACAAGTTATAAACGGCACCGGCCGCCGGGACACTCGGCCAGGACACCTGAGGCAAACGACTCACACCGGAGTCGAAAACAAAGCGGATAGCCTTGGTGCCGGTGGACAGCACCTCGTCGAGCTTGTCGTCAACCATACTTTGCGGCAGCCAGGCCCGGTTGGCGGCGAGTGTGGAACCGCTGAACTTGTAGAATCCTATGCCCCATGCTTTGTTGGCCAGCACATAGCAACTCTTGTTGGTGGCAGGTATAGCCTCTTTGGTGTAGTTGCCCTCCAGTATGGTAGGTTTGTCGCAAGCGTGGGATGTGGGGTTGAAGTTATGGTCTCCGGCAGGACCATATACCACATATCCCTTTTGGGCATCAATATAGCTAACTGGCGTGAGCGTCATCAAGAAGTCAGTCACCTTGTCATTAGAGTTCTCGCTGTTATGGGCAGTTGCCGCGTATGTGGTCACACCCTCCGGCACCCTGGCGTTGAACGGCAAGCAGATGGTGCTCCATCCGTAAGGCACTCCGTCAACCGTCAGGTCGCCCGCCTGCTTGATGGTCAGCTTATAAGGGTCTTGTATGACAAACCGGATACTCTTTGTGGCCGCTCCCAGTCCGCCACGCTGGTTGGCGGCACGCACGCAGTAGGTGCCAGAGCCGTAACCCGTCAGTCTGACCGTGTTCTCCGTGGTGTTGGTGATATACTTCCACGTGCCGGTATTCTCATTAAGTTTGAACACGAAATAACACAGAGCCGGCTCAAAGGTGTTCCATGTCAGGTTGTCATCGTCGATGGCAATGCCGTCATTCCACGTCGTGCTGTTCTCGTCCTTATCCTCCTCGGCAGCCGAGGCGGCGTCTATCTGCCGGCACAGCTCGTTTGGCTCAAAGGCGTCGTCACCGCCCGTCACATTGCGCAGCGTGTACTTCTTGGCGTCGTCATCGCTGAGCACACAGTCGTCGGAGCCTGGAGCCGGCGACGAGGCCGCCAGCGAGCGTCGGCCGAGCGAGAGCAATGCCCCAGTGGCGTCCATGCTTCGGTATTCGTGAAATCTGAGCACCTTGTCGGTGTTCATCTTCGACCAGCCGGCTGCCCGCGGTTGGGTGTACATCTTGGTGTTCATCCATGTGCAAGCCGGCGAACCATTCCAGGGTCTTCCTAAAGTCCAGTCGTTTCCTTTGAGCAGTTGCGGATTGGAAAGCTCCGTCTTGATGTTGCAGTTGTTGAACACATACCCCCATTTTTGCCCCGTCTGGGTTGACGAGGCTGTGATATTGTTGCCACTGCGGTCGCGGAGCAGTATGTTGCACTTCTCAAACCAGATGTCGCCGTCGCCGCAAAGGAAGTCTACCACGCCAGCAATGTCACAGTTCTCCAGGTAGCTGCGGAAGTCTTTTGAGTTGTTCGAATAGTAAGTGTCCTGCCAGCTCATGAGCGCCACGTTCTTCAGGATGCTGCGGTTGCTGTGATCCCAAAACGCCACGGCACGTCCGGCGCCGCCGCTCGTACCCCAGTAGTCATAGCGGTTTTCCATGGTCAAGTCTTCCGCATAGAAATCAGTGATGTTCTTGTCGATGTTGATGGTTGCCGTAACGCTACTGCCCTCGTAAGTCGGCAAGTTGTATATCGTGGTGCCATGCTTGCTCTGCCCGATGAGGGAGATGTTCGACTTGGCGATTTTCGTCACACCGTTGTTGAAGTCCTTCAGTGTTATTTTTTTGCCGTTTACCTCGACGGTACCATTAATAAAATCGTTGCCCGTCAACTGATACTCGCCGTCGGGCACAAAGATAAAGTAACGGTGCCCATCCTTTGTATTGTTATTGGCAGCCTTGATGGCGTCGTCGATGGTTCCGTCGACGCCCACCACGAAGTCGAAGTTGTGATGGTGGTAGAAGTCGGCCTCATCTGTGACGTGCAGGGTGAGGCTCAGCTCGTCGGCGCAACGCTTGTTGTAGATGTCACAGAACTGGTCCGCCTGGGTAGCAACCGTGACGGTGGCTCCAGCCTTCAAGTCCCAGTATCTGAAGGAGAGCGTCTTGCCCGATTCCGCCGTATAGGTGCTGTCGCCTATCTGCATCATCGCGTCCTTCATCGTTCTGTTAAACTCTAATTGGATGACACCGCCCCGCGCCACATCGTCGAGCACCATGGCCTTCTCCGTGAATCGATTTCCGTTCACGGTGACGCTCAGCAGTTGCGGATTGTCGGCCGGCTCGTTCAGCTTGAAAACGATGGGATAAGTCTCCACGATGAATCCCGTGGTGGTCTTCACCGTCACGTCGGTCTTCAGCGTGTAGATAGTGGGGGTGACCGTCTCTGCCACCTTTCCGTTTTCTGTAGCCGTACCGGTCAATTCGGGTATCACCTCGTTGCCACCTTTGTCGGTCAGTGGCGAGACGTGGAACGTGACACAGTCATCGGCTGCCATCATACTGCGTATCTCGCTTGCCGTGTATGTAGTGCCACCACAAGAGAGCGACTCGATGGTAGGCTTCTTGAAGTCTTTCTGCGGCTGATAAGTCACGGTGAAGGTATAGAGACTGAGCGGCGCACTGAACACCACGTTCTGCACGGCGGTGTCTCCGCTACAAGTCACCTCAATGAGTTTCTTGCCGGTGGTGTAACCGCTGTCACCCGCCTTCTTGCCAGCCACGGTGAGCGAGCTGGGGTCGGCAGTGGCGGTCACCCTCACCTTACAGTCGGGTGTTGACGGGAATCCGATGATAGACCTGGCGTTGACCTGCATGTACTCACTGTTCGCCGTGTTGTCAAACTTGTTTTCTATTTTGCTGCCTTCCTGCGTTCCCGTGAGGTCCACCTTCAGGTCAATCTTCTCATCTCCCTTGTAAAGCTGCGCCACGAGGATGCCCGGCACATTACTGATGTTCATCTCCTGTGCCCCTTCCTTGGTGCTGAGCTTCCATGCCACGGTCTGCGGCTCGGAGATGTCGAGAATGCTGAATGTGTTGCGCTTGAACACCGGCACCAGTCGCAGGTCTTCAGCCGCAGCTTTGTACGTGGAGTCTATCGCATACACGTTTCCGCTCTCGTCCTCCCAGTGGTCGAGGGTGTT
>CALGHW010000485.1 GCA_937916075.1 uncultured Prevotella sp. | reverse complement strand
CTTGCCGTCCTTGAGCTGTCGGTAGTCGTAGAACCACTCACCGTTCTCACACACGGCAAATTCGCTGGCAGCGCAGTCCATGGCAATCTTCACGTCCTTGCCCGGCTCATAGCCGGCATCCTTGATGGCCTGGCAGATGCTGTCGAGGGCATCCTCGATGCCGTCGAGAGCCGGCGCGAATCCGCCCTCGTCGCCCACGGCTGTTGACAGGCCGCGCTTCTTCAGCAGTTTCGCCAAAGCGTGGAACACCTCGGCTCCCATCCGTATGGCCTCTTTTTCAGAGGGGGCGCCTACCGGACGGATCATAAACTCCTGGAATGCGATGGGGGCGTCAGAGTGTGCGCCGCCATTGATGATGTTCATCATCGGGACAGGAAGCACGTAAGTGTTGCTGCCTCCGATATAGCGGTAGAGAGGAATGTGCAGATAGGCCGCTGCGGCATGGGCCACGGCGAGCGACACGCCCAGGATGGCGTTTGCACCCAGGTTTGACTTCGTCTTTGTTCCGTCAAGCTCGAGCATCTTGCAGTCGATGTCGCGCTGTTCCAATACAGACATCCCCTTGATGACCGGGGCGATGATATGGTTCACGTTGTCCACGGCCTTGAGCACACCCTTGCCCAGATAGCGGCTCTTGTCGCCGTCGCGCAGTTCCAGCGCCTCGTTCTCACCGGTTGACGCTCCCGATGGTACGGAAGCCCTACCCATGATGCCCGACTTCAGTGTTACTTCTACCTCTACTGTGGGATTGCCTCTTGAGTCCAAGATTTCCCTTGCGTGTACGTTTTCGATAATCATAATTTGTCTTATTTAAGTTCTTAAAAAATTCCGTTTGCAAAATTACAGAATTAATGAGCATCGTGCAAATTAGGCGTATCGCAATTAGTGGGTAGATTGTCCTGGCAGGGATAGTCAAATTTAAGTATGATTTCTTTTTAGTCCTGACACCGTTGGGATGACAGGCACAAAACCTGATGCAAGAAGGTCCTCAAAAACTAAAGATAGTTTCTGAGGACCTTCTTCTTGTCAGTTAGTGCCCAAATCTGTGGGCGCATGCTCCATCATAAGGCTATTTTCTGATGTTTCGTCACATAAATACCATGTCTCATGCGGTTCAGCTGATTGTAAGTGCCTACTCGTTTGCCGTCTAATGTATATACAGAGGTAGACTGGTCACTGCTGCCTGCTGCCATTGTTGGCTTGATGGAGGTCACTTCATCTAAAGAACTGACAAATCCTATATAACTGATGACAGAAGTGCCTGTGGTGGATGTCAAGCCAAAGATTGTTTGTCCTGTGGAGAAGTTCCAGACATCCCCTTTGCAGTTCTCGTCTAAATTTGACTTGGTGATATCCCAAGCCACCAGAATCTCGTCGCCTACCTTTTGGACTTTCGTCGGGGCGACCTGTGAGTTTTTGTTTTTGCCATTCAGCCACCACAAGTAGCTTTTTCCCGTGCCCATGGCTAAATGGGTGCCTCTCACAACCAAATACTTTTGGCTGCCTTTCACGTTGTAGTCTGTGTTTACCCAATCCATCATCAAGCACATATTATTGTTGCCGGTACCACAGTTTACGGTTATTTGATTGGCTTTCGTGTCATAACTAATCTTGTCTTGCGAGACCCGTGCCGCGTCACCCGTTTTCCAGTCTGTAGCAACAAATTTGTAAGTGCCGTTATCATACTTGTCCAGCAAGCGTAGATAGTAAAGTCCTGGCGCCATGCCACTGCCGCTGGCAGTAAGACGGAAAGTGATTTTCTCCTTGACGGAATTGTCAGCGTTCAATAACATCTCGGCAGGAATGCCAAACTCAATGTTGTAGAATCCGTTGTCGTCAGCGGTCTTGTAAGAAGCAGGGATTGTTACCGTTGCCAAATTCTTGCCGTCAATCGTGATTGTGCCGACGCGTCCCTTGTCTGCAGTAGTGAAACGACACATGATGGAGATGCTGTCAGCCTTGCCGCTTGTGTTGGCCAGCGTGTATTCCATATAGCCATCTTTTTTTGCGTCACGGTAATACTCACCTTTGTAACTGCCTGTGCTTGAATCGTCGGAGTGAGCCACATCATGTCCGGCCTCGCTCTGCTGCTCACCCGGAGCCACAAAGTCGATGGTGCGAGATATCAAGGCTTCCTCTATTGCGTCGGCGCGTCCCATGTCGCTCGCCGCATAGTTCTCTGCTGTCTGCTGATACCAATAGCAGTTGTAGCGGGCATGATGGATGGTATAGAAGGGCACCAATAGGAGTTTTCCCCAACGTCCCTTGTTTTGGGTATCGCTTGCGTCTATGGTAAAATGGCAAGGAGTGTCTGTGGCAGTGATTCGCTTGAGCACCTCCTCACGCTTGCCAATCAGCAGGGGGGAAGATGAGATGGAAAGACGCTTGGCCACAGAGCCTGGCGCATGGTCCATGCGCCCTTCGCCTGCATATTCATTCTGCAACTGCTCATATTTCAAGCCTGTGTTCGCAGCTTCTTCCTCACTCTGGGCTGTTGTCTGGGCAGCCAACAGGATGGGGCCATACTTGAAAGCGATGTAGTCAATATAGTTAGGACAAGTCTCATAACGAAGTTGCATAGGCAGCGTGACCTCTACCACATCGCCCGCGTTCCAGGTGCGGGAAATGGTAGCATAGCTTGCCTTGCCGGCGGTCACCGCCGTCTCAACGGCAGTGCCGTTCACCTGGATGGCATATCCTTCGCCTGCCCATTGCGGATGACGGATGGCCAGGTTGAAGGTGCCGGCCTTATTGATGGTTATCTTGGTGGTCTGGGCGTATGGGAACTCTGTCTCCTGAGTCAGGCAGAAATGTTCATCTTCCAGTTTGGAAGCTGTAAAGAGGTTGACATACAAGGTCTTGTTGTCCTCGGAGTGTGTATAGATGAAATGTCCATACTTGGAATGATTCTCCATGCCTGTGCCCACGCAGCACCACATGGCTTGGTTGACTTGTGAGTAAACTCGGTAGCTCTGTGGGCGCAGTGATGTGAAGTAAACATATCCTCCCGTTTTGGGGTCTTGGGTAGAAAGGATATGGTTCCACATGGTGGCCTCATAGAAGTCTGCATACTTGGCCTCATGGGTCTCGTCAAACAAGTCTTCGGAAAGTTTAAGCATATTGTTGGAGTTGCAACTCTCCGGGCCGTCCAGGTTGGTGATATACTGCTCCGACTTGGAGACAGGCAGGAAATGCTCGCTCACGCTGTTGCCGCCGATACATACAGTACGGTTGGTGGCCACATCTTCCCAGAAGTTATGGGCTGCCTTTTGGTAACTGGTTGTTGTGGTTCCACCGTCGCGCGCTTCTTCCTGATAGACTCGTTCAAATCCGATATACTTAGGTACTTGTGTATTGGCATGCTTGCTGTCCAGGAATGTCTTGCTAAGAGACTGCATACCGTCTATCATAGACTGGTGGCTATACTTCTTGGCGGCATCCAGGTATTTCTTGTCGCCCAACAGTCGGTAAGCGTCTGCCAATGTCTCGTTCATGCCGCCATGCTCCCAACCTAAAATCTCTTGCATTTGGGTTGTCGTAAGTTTGCTCACCACATCGACACTCCAGTCGCACATCTTCTGATAAAGC
>CALGHW010000484.1 GCA_937916075.1 uncultured Prevotella sp. | reverse complement strand
CATCTTGGCCTGCGGTGAGATGAGCCATTCGCTGCAATACTTGGCACCCTTGCGGTAGTCGAAGGTGAACACGTCGCGGTAGTCATACTTCCATGCGCCTTTGGAGCCCTGGATGAGCCAGCCGGAGGCGGTGGAGTAGTCTACATTGAAGGCTTTCATCACCACCGTGTCGCCCTGCACGTCGTCGAGGTTGATGGTCATGCGGACTGTGTCGGACTCGTTGTCGCCCACCACGGCTACGGCCTTGTAAGTGGCATAGCCCTCAAAGCGGGCCGGTGAGAAGGTGTAAGAGCCCGGCTTGCCAGCCTCCTGGTCGGTCACGGTGCCCACCAGACTGTTGCCCTCGAAGAGCTTGACGGCTATCGGCTCGTTGATGCCCACGCCCTTGGTGTCAAACGAGGGGCTGGTCCATGACAGGGTGACGGTTTTCTGCTTGAAGGAAGACACTGCCTTGAAGTCCTTCACCTGGGTGGGCACGGTCTTCTCGGTGGCCTTCACGCAGATGGAGGTCAGCGATATTTGTCCGTTCTCCACCGACGGGGTGACGAGGTGGAAGCCCAAGTAGCCGGCTCCGGTCTGTTTGGCGCTCATGCGGATGGTGCGTGTCACCTCCTCGGCATTGACGCTTACGGTGTCGGAAGCCAATTGGGTGGCCATGGCGTCGGCCGAGGCGTTGTTGCCCAGGCTCACCTGGATAACGTCAGCATCGAAGGCACCCTGCCGCTTCACGGTATAGGTAATCAGATAGTCCTGTCCCTCGGTCAGGCTGATGGCCGGCGAGAAGAGCCAGTCGTTGGCCGGGTTCTTGGCTCCCGTCATGTCGCTGTTGTAGGTGATGCCGCCGATGCCGTCGGTCACGCCCCAGGTCACGCCGTCGGCGTTGCTGTCGGCCGTGGTCCACTGGCCCATGCGGTCGTCGGCCTTGAAGTCGTCGGCAAACACGGTGTCGTTAACCACAGGAGCATCGGTGTATTCGTCGATGCCGAAGGCATTGAGGATGACGGCGCCGTTGGTGATGGCGGCCTCGGTAGTGTTGTAGAAGGCAAAGTGGTAGACACCAGTCTCGGTGGGGGTATATATCACGGAGTCCACGTTGTAGCCCGTCTGCGTGAAGTTGAACTGCTTGAGGGCCTTCAGGTCGTCCTTGGCGCCTGTGGCTCCCACGGCGATGGCCAGGTGATACGTGTCGGCCACGTCGTTGAAGAGCTGCACCTTGGCGGCCACTTTATATTTCTTTCCCTTTTCCAAGGTGAAGGCGGGCGACACGTAAGCGTCGTCGGCATTTTGCATCTGGGAGGCCATGCCGGCACCCATACCGTCGAAGAACAACCAAGTCTCGCTGTCGTTGTTGTAGTTGTAGTTAGACCAGCCCTCGTTGCTCTGGCTCAAGTCGATGAGATAAGGAATGGGGGTGGTGGACTGTGCGAGTGCGGCTGACGACTGTCCGGCAAGTCCGGCTGCCATCAGCGCAAAGGCGTGGAGTAGTGTTTTATTCATTATATATATATTAATGTGTGCGTGGCCTGATTTGTAATCCTCATAAACACGTGTCGTCTTTCGTCGGTTTTTGTTCATGTTCATGTATGGTGAAGGGACTGCCCAGACTTGCGACCACGCTTGACAGGACAGGCATCCCCATTTTGCGGGTGCAAAGGTAGCTAAAATAATATAAAACCAACACGTTTTTATTCACGTTTTTATCATTTTGTTATTTTTCAATTGTTCTATCAGACAAAATAATAAAAAAAGAAGTCTAAAACTTACATTTAACTTGTGGTTAATTAATTTTAACTAAAATATTAAAAGATATTCTATCAAAAGCAGTACTTTTGCATAAAAATAAAGCGTTTATGTAAGTTATAAAAACTAAACATAGGCAAAAAGTAAGAAACTGTAAGGTTAAGACTACATTTTGATAGACAAAAGCAGACAGAAACAACAAAATAAACATATAAGAATAAAAACTTATGAGGATTAATACCAAAATCGCATCCCTCGCCATGTTGATGGCCATGACGGCCACATCGGCAGGGGCAAAGGAATTCTCCTACACAGAGGACTTTGATGAAGACGCTGGCGGTGCGAAGTATACCGTTCTGCCCGACGGATGGGCCACGGAAGACGCTGAGGATATGCCGTTTAAGCGTTATAATGGCAAGTATATCACTGGCGCCGCCGCCCATTCGGGCGACTATGTGGTGGCCACCAGCCAGACAAGCAGCAGCCGCGACAGTTGGCTGTACAGCAGCAAGCTGACGCTGAAGGCTGGCGTGAAATATACCATCACTTACTGGCTCAACAACAACGTCATCACCAACATCACGTCGGCACAGTCGAAGGCTGCTGTCGTGGCCAAGTTGGGCGAGACGGGACGTACCAAGATAGCCGACTGGCAGCAGATGGAGTATGAGTTCACGCCCGAAACCAGCGGTGACTATTACTTGGCCTTCAACACCGTCACTAATATGTATAATTCGGGCTACATTGCCTTCGACGATATCCAAATCACGGGTGAGGAGCCTGACGACAGTGGCGAGGTGACCCCCGGTGGCGGCGAGACACCCGACCAGCCCGAAGTGAGCAAGGACTTGATTTCGGAGAACTTTGACAATGACGCCGACTTTGCCGCCAACGGCATTCCGGCCGGATGGACCAGCACGGGCAACATTCCTTTTAAGCGCGAGAAGGCTTCCTACTTCGGCCTCGACGCCCACTCGGGCGACTATATCCTCGGCACGACAGCCGACTCCCAAAACTACAGCCGCAACGAGGAGGTGTACACCCGGAAGATGACGTTGAAGGGAGGTGTGGAATACACGCTGAGCTTCTGGTACAAGACTCCTGGCGGTCCCAATATCCAGTATTATTATTCAACGATAACCACCAAGTTGTGCAACGACCAGAAGTCGTCGGGCGTGATCGAAACGCTCGGTGAGACAAGTCGTGAGGCCATGACCGAATGGAAACAGGCCACTTATAAGTTTACGCCCGAGGCCGACGGTGACTACTGCTTCAGCTTCAAGCTCAACACGATGCTCAGTGAATCGGGTGCCGTGGGTATCGACGATATCCAGGTGACATCCGGCGAAGCCGGTGGCGGCGAGGTGAATCCCGGAGGCGGCGACAATCCCGACCAGCCGGGCGGCGGCGAGACACCAGCCGAAACCAAGGCTGTTTTCTCTCAGAATTTTGACAATGATGCCGACTTTGCAGAAAGTAACCTGCCTCAAGGATGGACCAGTACAGGAACAATACCGTTCACACGCAATACAGCCGATTTCTTTGGATTAGGATCCCATTCTGGAAACTATATTTTTGGAACGACTCCAAACTCTTCTGAATTTGTAAGAAATGAAGCATTCCAAACCAATACCATGATTTTAAAGGCCGGTGTGGAATACACCATCAGCTTCTGGTATAAAGCACCTGGTGGTGGCAGTGATTATTACTACAATGAAATCACGACCAAGATAGGTACAGACAAAGATAAGCTGACTACATTAGGAGCCACACCGCAGGTTCAACAACCTGAATGGACTCAAGTGACTTATAAGTTTACACCTGAAACCGATGGAGAATATTTCCTTGATTTCTCTCTTCGCACACAAATTTGGCAAGCCGGATCTGTAGGTATCGATGACATTTTGGTGACATCAGCGGAAGAGAGTGGGGGAGAGACTCCCGACAATCCCGACCAGCCGGGCGGCGGCGAGACCACCGAGATGGAGGACATCTTCAACATCGACTTTGACAATGACGAGGACTTTGCCGACGGCAGCAAGGTGCCCACTGGATGGGTGAGCACGGGCGCACAGCCCCTGGAGCGCAACAAGGCTTCTTACTATGGACAGGATGCCCACTCGGGCTCTTACATCTTCGGAACACTGGCCAACATGTCGTCCAGCCGCAACGAGGAAGTGTACACCAGCAAGGTCAGCATGAAGGCCGGACAAAAGTATACCATCAAATTCTGGTATAAGGCTCCGGGCAGCTACAATGTGGATGCTTTCGCCACACGGATTATCACCAAGGTGGGTACGGCCCAGAATGCCGAGAGCATGACCCAGACCTTGGGCGAGACACCCCAAAAGTGTCAGAGCGAATGGACCGAGGCTTCTTACGACTTCACGCCCGAGACCGACGGCGACTACTTCTTCGGACTCGCCCTCGCATCGAATATGGGCAATGCCGGCTTTGTGGGCATTGACGACATCGAGGTGCTCGGCCCGAAAGACAGTGGCGGAACGGTAGACCCCGGACAGCCCGACGATCCGGAACCCGAGCTGCCCGACGGCGAGGTGTGTGAGCTGCCTTACAGCCAGTCGTTTGATGAGGCTGCCGACTACGACGGAACATCATCCGTACCCAAGGGATGGCTGTCCACAGGTACCAAGCCGTTTGTGACGGCCAATATGGATGCACTGAAGGCAGAAGACGGCACCTATTACCTGATATCCGTAGAAAGTGATGCCAAGCGTGACGAGCGCGTCTACACACCGTTCTTCCGGATGAGCAAAGACACAACCTACAACGTCAAGTTCTACCTCTATATGCCGGGCGACATCGAAAACGGAACAGCCAGTGACTTCAGCTTCACGGTAGGTACCGAGCAAGACTCGGAGTTCCACACACCGTTGCTCACCAAGACCGCTTACACTAACACCAAGTGGACCGAGGTCAACGTGGCTTACAAGCCAGAGAAGACCGGCTATTACTGCTTCTCGTTTGCCCTCGGCGGTGAGGATGTGCGTGCCGGTGAGGTATGCATCGACAACTTCACGGTCAAGGCTCCAGGCATGATCGCCAAGCCCAAGGCCAACTTCTCGTTCAACGGTAAGTTCAACCTGATGGACAGCAAGCTGATTGTCTTTGACAATACGGAGATACAGATGGTCAACCAGTCTACCGACGCCGACTCATGTCTGTGGGAGGTAGAGGGAGCCGTGCCGGCCACATCGAAGGAGGAGAACCCCACCTTCACCTTCCCCGAGTCAGGAAACTACAAGGTGAAGCTCACCGTGAAGAACGTCAAGGGCGAGAGCACCCGCTCAGAGAGCATCGACGTGACCAAGTTTGACGACGAGGTGGAGACGCTGCCTGTCAGCCCCAACAACCCCAACGAGGACAAGATATGGACACGCGACGATATGCCTTACTATGACACCGCCGCAGACGCCGACTATGTGACGGGTGTGAACCACTACTACCGTCGCATCGCCGAGCGCTATGACATGCCGACAGGACGC
>CALGHW010000483.1 GCA_937916075.1 uncultured Prevotella sp. | reverse complement strand
CCGGTGTCCTGGCAGAAAGGCAGGATGCCCTTGACGGCTGTCTCGGCGTTGCGCAGGAACTGCAGGGCCACATACTTGTCGTTTTCAGAAGCCTCGGGGTCGGTGAGAATCTTGGCCACCTGCAGGTTGTGCTCCCGACGGAGCATAAACTCTACATCGTGAAACGCTTGCTGAGCAAGCAAGGTGAGGGCCTCGCGTGAAACCTTCAGGATGGTCTTGCCTTCAAACTCACCGGTGCTCACGCCTTCCTTGGTAAGCAGGCGGTACTCGGTGTTGTCCTTGCCCAACTGGAACATAGGAGCATACTTAAACTCAGGAGTTGTTGCCATAGTTATTTGTTTGTTTTATACTTTAAATGAATATAAGCAATGAATGTTTTAATGGTGCAAAGTTATACATTTTTTCTCAGACGTCCGGGCTTTTTACCTATTTTTATATTCGCCGGCAGAATTCATGGATATCGGTCAAACCTTTTTTTATCAAACTACCCCTCCTTTGGGATAAGGAGGGGACGCTGGGGATTCGTTGCCATGACTAAATTTGAGAACGTTGCCAACTTACAACAAGAAAAAAAATCCTGCGCATTGAGCCAAAGTAATCTGACTAAATGCGCAGGACAAATTTTATAGCGTCTTCGATATAGACAGGCAAACCTATCTTACCATGATTTTTTGAACAACATGCAGTCCGCCGGCCTCGGCCTTGACGATATAGACGCCAGACACCAGACTGGCAAGAGGCAATCGGGTGGTGACTACCGGACCGACAAGCCGCTTGCCACAAAGGTCGGTCACGACGAGGCGAGCCGGGACAGACGCACAGACGGCACCATCAGCGAAACGCAGAGACAGACGGTCTGACGCTGGGATGGGCTGAACTGTGGCGGCCGCATTGTCGCGGATGACAAGGGCCACATGGTTGACACGGGTGGCACCCTGCACCTTCCGAAGGTCTACCGTGGACTCATTGCCATTGTAAACAGCGGTGCGCACCTCCTCGTCGTCCATGGCATAGAAGGATACGGCATCGCTCTTCTCGCTGTCTATCTTCTGGGTCATGACACAGAGGTTGCCACCGGCATAACTGAATGGGGCTTGGAGCCGCAGCCGCAATGTGTGGTCGCCTCCGAGGAAGGTCACCACGGTGTCTACCGCCAAAGTCATGTCACCCTGGTCAATCCAACCCTCGCTGACACTGTAATGGTCGGTATTCGAGAGGTACACCTTGATGTGCTTGTCGGCCAGACTGCCGCCCTGGTTGGCATAATCATAATGGATTTCGGTGATATAGCCCTTCGGGCTTCCTATCTCCTCCTTGAAATAAATGGTCTGCGCATAGCTGTACTCGTAGCCGCTGAACCAGAAGGGGTAATCGGTGGCATAGTCCTTGCCACCCACCTCCACCAGATGGTCATCCTTGTCGAGCACATAGAAGAGGGCCGCCACCGAGTCGTTGGCCTCATGGGTGTCGCCTTCGGCCTTGACCACGGCCTTGACCGTACAGGTGCCAGTAACCGTGGGGGTATAGGCGATGCTGACAGTAGAGGAACTGCCGGCGGCCAGCGGCTCGTCAACAGTGCAGGCGGACAATTCCGCATCGTGACTGTCAAGAAGGCGGACGGTATAGCGGTCTACCGGCTGCGTGCCATTGTTAGTCACCTTCACGGCCAACTGCGTCTGCCTTCCCTTGTTGAGTTGCGAGGTGGCAGTGAGCGAGTCGGCCTTCAGGTCAGTGGCATGCTCTTCCTCCAGGCTGAAGGCAGATATCTGAATCATAAACTGGCCAGGTTCCGACAAAGCGGCCAGACAGAACTGCCCCTCGCCAGACTCAGCCACAGTGAACGCCACGCGGCGCGTCTGTGCATCGGTGAAGCCGGGTGTGGTGAAATGGTTCAAGTCCTCCAGCACCTGTTCGCCGGCAACGCCCTTGAGCGAGAGGCGGAAGTGTTCGGACGAATACACATCGGGAGCCTTGATGTCGTACTTCACGACATACTTGCGGCCCTTCTCCAAACGGAAAGGCACCGACACCAGGCTGTCGTCGGCCGCCTGGGTATAGTTGGTGTTGTACACATAGCCATCGGCAACCGGTATCCAGGTATAGCCGTCGGCATTATGGTCAACCACCCGCCAACAGGCCTGCCCATCAGCGCTGGCGAAATCGGCTACGAAAGGCACGGTCAGCGGCTGTCCGGCCAAGAAAGGCTCAGTCTGCACGCCGTCGCTCTCCCCCGCCGCGTTCCGGCAGGTCACAGTCCAGCGGTAATAGCGTGCCGTGGTCAGAGTGGTGTCTGTCAGCGAGGTATCCTTCAGGTCGGCAAAAGTCTTGCCGTCGGGCTGGCGACTCACGGTATAAGTCAGGTTGGCAGGATTAAGACTGCCCCCATGCTTACCCGTCGCAGGAGCCGTCCAGGAGAGCTTCACACCGTCGGCGGTCTTAGCCAGCGTCAGTCCTGTCACACAGGAGGGACTGTCCTCGCCAGTCATCACCTTGACAAAGGCGCCCTCGCCACGGCCCTTGTCATTATAAGCATAAACGATATAGCGTACCTTACCGTTGGCATCGGCAGCCGTGTCGGTATAGGAAGCTGTCGCTCCCGGCTGCGGATGGTCGATGGTGTGGAGCAATTGGCCGTTTTTCCATATTTCCACTTTGGTGAGCGTGGTGAGGGTCTCGGTAGTAACATAGCCACAGGTGGGGTTGGTCCAGGTCAAGGTCACTCCCTCGTCCTTCACCGTAGCCGCCAGGTGCTGCGGCTTGGCGGGCGCACCGTCAGGAGCCATCCGGAAGGGGATGTGCAGTCCCACAATGAGTGCGTTGTCAGCCAGTTGAGCGGTTTGTATCACCTGACCCGTGGCGGGATTGAGCTGATTGAAGAAGGTGTTGTCGTTCTCGTCCAGTCCACTCCAATAAAGCTCACCGGTAGCCCGGTCAAACTCCATAGACTGCGCCTCGGACGTCTTGGCCTTCACGCCGGTGTTGCCCACCAGGGTCAGCTCGCCCGTGACCTTGTCCAACTCATAGAGCTTGCCATCGTCGCCCATGGCATAGAGCTCTCCATAATAAGTGGCGGCCAAGGCACAGAGTTTCCGGCCCAGGTCGGCCACGCGGGTATAACTGCCGGTGGCGGTGTCAATCTTGATGAGACGCGGCTTCACGTCCTCGCCCATGCTCTTGACCATCACGCCGTAGAGTGTGGACGTGGCGTAGTCATAGGTCAGGTCGGAACACTGGTAGGGCTGCTGGGCATAACGCAGCGTCAGCGTCTTGCTGTCGAGGTCATACTTGCAAAGGCCCTCCGTCAGATAGCCCGACGCATCGTCCGACAGAATCATCAGATACTTGTCAGCGGCATAGGCACCCGCCCAAAATGAGTACATCATCGGCGTGAGCAGCTCGGGCTTGAGCGTTGCGTCGTCAAACTTGTACATACCGATGGGTATCTCCCCATCACTGCTGTTGCCGGTCATGAATCCATAGACATCCTTGGCCTTGACAGGTGCCAAGACCGTCAGGACCAGACAGAATAGGATGGATTTCAGCCAGCCATTTGTTTTGTAACACATGGTTTTCTCCATAGACACGGTTGGATTTATACTTTTGCTTGATTATCAATACAGCAAGTCTCCCGGCCCGTGTCTGTCATACCGGTATGCCTTGCTGTCATTCTTTCGTCCGATACAGAGGCAGCCTATAACTCCAGCACCCTTACCTCGGCATTGCCCATCTTCTTCACCTCGTTCATCGGCTGGTGATAATAGACAGACTGGATGGCCTTGTTGATGATGCCATGGCCCACGGCCAGCACCGTCTGGCCCGGATACTGCCTGCGCAGCCAGTCCATAAACATCCGGGCCCGCTGCTGCATGGCCTCAAGCGTTTCCACGTCGGCCGGCCACGGGGCGTTCTTCAAGTCGGGAATGTAGCGGCCGGTAAAACCACCCCAGTCGCGCTCGCGGAGCAAGGGAGTGGTGGTCACAGGCTGGTGGTGTGGAGCGGCTATCAGCTCGGCCGTCTGCACAGCGCGATGGAGGTCGCTGGCCACAAAGGCGTCTATCGCCACCGTGGCCATCCGACGGCCCAGCTCCTCGGCCTGACGAATGCCGGCAGCGTTGAGGCGTCCGGGAGTCTGTCCCTGCAATATCTGGGCGGCATTGTCTACCGTCTCGCCGTGGCGCACCAAATAGAGTGTTGTCATAAGCTTCTTTTTTTGGGTCACAAAATTACGAAAAAGATTGCTTCTTTCAGCTTTATTTCTTAATTTTGTCAACCTAAAAACACCTTTTTGAATATGAAAGTACTGCAAAGTTCTATTTTCAGAGCCCTGTGCTCCGTTATCATCGGCGCACTGCTCATCCAGTATCCCGACAATACCGTGACATGGCTCACCGTAGCCATCGGTGTGCTCTTCCTGATTTCGGGCATCATCTCGTGTGTGGCTTACTTCAACGCCCGGCGCAGCGCACAGAATGTGACCGTGACCGACGCCAAGGGACACCTCCTGCGCGGCGCACGCCCCATGCCCCCCGTGGTGGGCATGGGCAGCCTCATCTTCGGACTGCTACTTACCATCACCCCCAATGTCTTTGTCACCGGCCTGATGTATATCCTCGGCATCGTGCTGGTGCTGGGCGCCGTCAACCAATATATGTCCCTGCTCGGCGCACGCCGCTGGGGATATGTGGCTCCCGGCCTGTGGATTGGCCCGTCACTGGTGTTGCTCACCGGCCTGTTTGTGCTGCTCAAGCCTATGGAGAGTGCAGCCATGCCCCTGATTATCCTCGGATGGTGCAGCGTGCTGTATGGCGTGACTGAGCTTATCAACACCCTCAAGCTGAACGCCAAGCGCAAGGAGTGGACACGGAGCCAGGAAGTGACCACCACCGAAGGAAGAGAGGACCCGGAGGCATGATCAACCTTTTCTTCATCATCGTCATCGGGGCCATCATCGCCTGTTACGCGGGCAACAGCCTGGCCGAACAGCGGCGCCGGGAACAGGAAGCCTACTGGCGGGACTTCCTGCTAAGGATGGCCCGCACGGGCCGACTGGTGGACGAATATTACCAACCACTGCCCGAATCATCCATCGACACACTGAGCCGCATCACCGAGCGGCCTCACCTGAAAAACGACCTCGACGCCCTCTTCCTGACACCCGACATCATCATCAAAGTCACGGGCCGACACATAAGCATCGAACACCGACCTACCTATTATGAAGACACCGTAACAATCGGATAGTGACAAGCTGG
>CALGHW010000482.1 GCA_937916075.1 uncultured Prevotella sp. | reverse complement strand
GGCAGAGGAGGATCCTACCAAGGTGGAAGAAAGCTCAGCCAAACTGAAGGAGGACTCCGCTAAGGCAGAATCCATCAAGGTGGATGAAAAAGCATCCCGAGCAGCCGCAAAAAGGAACTGGAGACGCTTCGTTGGCCATACTGTAGGTTGTCTGCTCCTTGTTGGCGCTTCCGCTTTTGGCGGATTTCAGTATGGGCTGTATTATGCGGAACAAGAGTTAATGCCCCTTCAGGCATCATCAAAAGCATCGCCCCATGTTGCTCCCACAATGCCGGCACAAAAAAACGATACGGTGATAATCAAGGAGCGGACGGAGACGGATACCCTGCCGAAGCGCCCTGCATCCCCAGTGAGCGACCATCCGAAAGATCTGGCCCCAGCAAAGGACCAGGCAGAAACTCCTTCAGAGAAGAAAGTGGAGTCAGCAGGGGCTGCCTCTCAGGCCTATGAGAGCGATGTCCGTGTGCGTACGGGGGCATATACCATCGTGGGCATGAAGAAGGTCATTACGGCCAAGGCCGGTGAAACAGTCAAATCTATCAGCGACCGGACGTTGGGCCCGGGCATGGAATGTTATATAGAGGTGTTTAATCACTTCCAGTCCTCCGCAAAACTGGCGGCTGGGCAGAAAGTGAAGATTCCTGAGTTGGCATTAAAGAAGAAAAACAAATAGTCCCATTTTTTAGGAGGCCAGTGATTAGTAGTGAGGCTCCCATCATTCGTAGACCCTAAAAAACGAAGCCCTTGCATACTGTTCTGTCGGGACAGTCATGCAGGGGCTTCGCTTTTTTAGCCTGATGCAGGGGCGCGCCAAATGGCGGGATTACACCTTGAAGCGTATGTAGCTACGGTCATCAAAAGAGTTGTTGCCGAGCATAAAGGCCTTGGTGGCTTTGAATGTGCCGATGTTAAGCGGGTCGGTGGCCTGTTGCTGCCTGAGTGCCTCTTCCGACTCCTGAAGCGTGGGTTTGAGAACGGGATAGCCGTCGGAAGCGAAGACGATGGTCCATGGCTCAAAGTTGAGTGTCTCCACTTTCACTTTGCGCATGGGTATGGGAAAACCGTCGATTACGGCATAGTCCACATTTTGTCCTTTCATGGCTTCCACCAGGTCTGGGATGATTGCCTGGCGGGCGGCATCCTCCGTGCGCAGACCTTCTATGGTGGCCCGACCCGATGCAAGCATCTCGTGAGCTATGTCAGCGCGTCGCTGGGCAATCTGCCGTTCGCAGGGTTTGGCGTTGTCAAAATAATAATCACCAATCATGCATTGGCAGTCGCCTATCATCCATACCTGCCGCTGCAGACGGCTGAAGACGATGCAGCTGGCCGTAAGCCGCTCCTCTGGATGTGCCTGGAGCCGGGATATCTGCGCCTGGCTGTAATGCTTTCGCACATAGGTTGTGACGCCCTGGCAAAAGTCACCTGCGGTAATGTCCTTAGGCATCTTCTTGATAAATGTCTCTATCAGCTGCATACAGTAGCGCCCGTTGCTTTTCCAGCGGGATATGCGCGTAGGCGACTTGCTGGTACTGCCGTCAATCACGGCGATGAAATCATCGGTCACGACGATTCCGTCTTCGGGCTTTTCCTTCGGATTCTTGGCTATTATGCTTTTTTCTATAATATCCATCTTTTCTTGTTCTTTCTTGATTGTCTCGTCTATATCCGGGGCGGTCGTTTGCCTCACGACGCTCATAAGTGTGGTGGCCTGGGCCACTGTGGTTATCCCCCCTGTCTCCGTATCCATAGCCCCAGCTGGGGCACAATTCCCCGATGAGGTCGGGTCTCCCTATGCGGCGCAGGGACTGCTCGATGTTGCGCCGTTCTTCGGGTTTGTACCAGAAGAAAAACTGTCGTTGGGCAAGTTTTTCTTTCGGTGTTTTGGCGCTGAAGACAGGCTCGAGTGTATAAGGGTCATACCCAGTGTACCATGTCTCGGTGCTCACCGTCATAGGTGTCGGTGTGAAGTCTTGCACCTGTTCAAGGTGGAAATCCAGGCGTTTGGTGAGCACGGCCAGTTCAGCCATTTCCTCCTCATGGCAGCCTGGATGGCTGCTGATGAAGTAAGGAATGATTTGCTCTTTCAGATTCTCCTCACGGTTGATGCGGTCAAAAATGCGCTTGAAATCATAAAACTGATTGAAGGGCGGTTTTCTCATCAGTCGCAGCACCTTGTCGCTGGTATGCTCGGGTGCCACCTTTAGTCTGCCACTTACATGCTTGCATATCAATTCCCGCGTATATTCGGCCGCTGCCTTGTTGGATGATTCGTCCTTGCTTTTATGGAGAAGCAGGTCATAACGCACACCACTACCGATGAAGCTTTTCTTGATGCCCGGCAATGCGTCTACCGCATGATAGATGTCGAGCAACTTGCTGTGGTCCGTGTTTAGGTTGGGACATATCTGCGGATGGATGCAGCTGGGGCGCTTGCATCTTTCACAGGCGTTCTTATTACGTCCGCCCATGCCATACATATTGGCCGATGGACCGCCCAAATCAGACAGGTATCCTTTGAAGTCAGACATTTCGATGACTTTTTTCACTTCTTTCAAGATACTCTCCTTGGAGCG
>CALGHW010000481.1 GCA_937916075.1 uncultured Prevotella sp. | reverse complement strand
TGGGCGAAACACAGCAATTCAAGACATCTTTTGAAAACAATTATTAAACAGAATTATCATGGCATTTTATGACAACAAGCCCTCCATCTGGGAGGCAGTAGGAAACGGCTCATACCTTTACCGTTGGAACATTCAGGAAATCACGCCTGAGCAGTCAGAAAACGACGAGAGCGAGAAGAAAACCACGTGGCAATGCGAGGAAGTCACGGTGTGGCCTCCGTATGACACTGGCAGCATCATCAACGCCGTCATTCGTGCTTCTTACACTGCAGAGGCAGAAATCGCACTTGTTAACAAGTACAACGCTTATCAGCAGGGCATGAATGTCGGTGCTGACATCGTAAGCGAATACTCGGAGTATCTGGCATTCGTGCAGAATGTGAAGCAGCAGGTAAGGAAGGACTTTGATGAGGAAACGCCAGCCGTTCAGAGCACAGGCGGCACCCCACGGCTTTCAGACATTGCCGCCGTGTTGTCCATGACGGTCAACACGCTCGCCATATCCGACGAGCAAGCCCTTAGAGTGAAATCCATTTACCCACGATGGGAAAGCCTTGTTGGGGAAGCCGTCAAAAAAGACGACAAAATGCAGTATGACGGGAAGCTCTGGAAGGTACTCCAAGACCACACGGCACAGGAGCAGTGGAAGCCAGGGAAAGGAACGGAAAGCCTCTATACTGAGATTGTCGAGAGCGCAAAGGGCACGAAGGACGACCCCATACCCTACGACAACAATATGGAGCTTTTCAAAGGCAAGTACTACTCGCAGGGCGGCAAGGTCTACCTGTGCATTCGTGACACAGGAATCCCAGTGTACAACACATTGGCGGAACTGGTCGGGAACTATGTGGAATTGGTAAAATAGTCTTACAAAATGCGTCAAATAAAATATATCTTCGTCCACTGCACCGCCACCCGCCCGACGGGCACCATTTCCGCATTGCGCAACGCATGGCGGTCGCAGGGGTGGATTCATCCCGGGTATCACTACGTGGTGCTCGCAGACGGGCAGGTCTCCCAACTGCTCCCAGAGGAATACGTGTCGAACGGGGTTCGCGGCTACAACCAGCACGCCGTCAACGTGGCCTACATGGGAGGATTAGACACAGACGGGAAGCCGTCGGACACACGGACTCCCGAACAGAAGGCTGCGCTGCGCCGCTTGCTGACCACCCTCAAGGAGAAATACTCAGAAGCCAGCATCCTCGGACACCGCTCTATCTGGGGGGAGGCCACTCCCCAAAAGTGGCACAAGATGTGCCCTTGCTTCAACGCTATTGAAGAATATAAGAATATTAAATAAATATACAGATTATGAAAAAATCACCCACTATCATCCGTGCCAGTACGCTCATACTGATGTTCCTGCTGCTCGTGCTCATGACGGGCTGCGCAGCGAAGAAGAAGGCCATTGCTGAATCCACCACCCGACAACAGGAGACCACCCACGCAGCCGCCGCCAGCCAGCAACAGACCACACTGACGGCGACAGGCATCACGGCGACGAATCATACCGACACCGCTGCCGTTACCTCCAAGGCTTCAGAGTTGGGCACGGACACCGCACAGGTCAGCATCAAGCGGGCGCAGTACACCGTGGCCGATACCGTCTATACCACCGTCACCATCAACGCCCGCCGCTACCTCTTTCGTGAGGGACAGACAGCCCGCCACGAGTACGGCGCAGGGAGTGGCTTCACGCGGCGGCATATCACGGACACTGCGACCATCATCGCCGCTACCGACACCGCCACCGCACGCTGCCTTTCCACGACGACTACCTCAAAGGAGACACACCGCACGTCTCGAAGCAGTGACACATGGGCATTGATAGTCGTCGCATCAATCGTCACGGCATTGCTCTGGTTCTATATCAGGAGGAAGAAGTAGTCTCCATCGTACACCGCACCGCCCCATACCGGACTGGGGCGTATCGAAATAGCATAAATGATTGTTTTTTTGGTAATTGATGTTTTCTCTTAGTTAATAGGTTTTGGTTAGTATTTAGTTTTTGAAAGCCCCGCCCCGCAGTGATTGCGGGGCGGGGCTGTTTTCTCTTACCTGATTTCTATGGACACTCCCATCGCATTACAGATACGGTTCAGCACGTCGAGTCCTACGGAGTATTTACCAGCCTCAATTCGTGCTATATTACATTGAGTCACGCCAGCCCGTCTGGCCAGTTCTTCCTGCGTCAACTCACGTCGGATGCGGAGGTTTCGAATAGTTTTACCCAGCTGGCCGCGTTGTACGGCCAATGATGGCATCGCTATATCGTAGTGCTCGACACTCAGCCAATCAGCCAGTTCTCGGAGATGCGTAGACACGGCCGCCGCTTCCTCTACACTTCCGAAGGTGTCCCCATTGAGCAACGTGACCTTCTGCGAGCCATTGAAATCGTGTTCTTTGAAAGTAATAACTATCCCATGGTCTGTGTCTGTGGCCACCCAGAAGCCTGGCTTCCGGGATGGCTGAAGGATAAATCTTTGCTTAATCATCTCTTTTAGTAAAAAATCTCTCCTTCATGATTCACGATGATTGACCGCTGCAACAATCTGTCAGAAAGAATACAGCCATCATAGAAACCGCGCCCCACACGGTTGCATTCATCTCTTTCGACAAAGAAGTGCTTATCCATA
>CALGHW010000480.1 GCA_937916075.1 uncultured Prevotella sp. | reverse complement strand
CTTCAGCTGTCATGGCTTCGGCCGTATCCAGACAGTCTTGCTCCACCACGGTAATCTCCGTGTCATACTGCACCTCGACATCACGTACCGAGAACGGACGGAAGAAGTAGCGTGTGGCCTGCACCATGGGCGTGGCGTCGGGCATCTCGATATCGGTATCCTCCACGCGGTAGCGTTTGGTGCTGAGCACCACCTTACGGGTGTCGGCAAACACGTCCTGGTTTACTTTTCGGCTTTGGTTTCTATGGCCAGAGGCCTTGGCCGCAGCACGCTTCTTCAGCCACAGCTCATGGTTCCAGCCCTTGGTCTTTCTTACTGTTTTTGTCTTGTTTATCATGGTTGTTTCTTGTAATACTCTTCTTTTTTACGGGGATATTGCGCTTCAGCCCGGCCCTTACTCCGCATCCCAGTCGGCCAGGTCGGCCTGGGCTTCCACCTTGCGCTCCACGGCGTCGGGCAACGAGACGAAAAAGTCGTAGCCCGTGATGCGCTCCACCTCGTCTACCGTGTTGACATAGGCCGCCTTGGGACGGTTGCCCGCCACATTTTTATAAATAAAACCGATGGCGGCCGGTGTGGGAGTCATCCGGAGCACCACCTTGAAAAAAGCCTCGGGCACCACCACCTTGTCACGGCCGATGGTTTTGCGACGCCCGCTGTAAAGCACCGGCCCGCTGACGATATACACATCGCCATACCGCTTGGCCCACCGACGGCACTGGGCCTCAATCTCATTCCAGTCGCCGGCATTGAGTCCATGCACCTGCGGACAGCAGTTGGTGAACAGGAACGACTGGCGCTGGGCCTCCTCGCTCCATTTGTTGTCGCCCGATGGACACATGTGTCCACGGTCGTAGCCTGAATTATAGTAGTCGGCGTCGGTAGCTCTCGGCTGGTCTACCTCCGGGTCTTCCTGAAAACGTATGCCGTTGCGCTTCCACGGCCCGTCAGCATGCGCCTTGGTAAGGTGCCAGGCCACCCAATTGGGCAGTCGGGTAGCTGCATTATAGGACACGGTATAGCCCACCCGGCGAAGTATCTGCTCGCCGCTTTGCTTGCGCAGGGCCGGCAGTTCCAGTCCGTCCGGTGTGGAGCGCTTGGCCATCTGTGGTTTGACGGTTGTAGTCTGCTCCGGGTCAGATGCCTGGGCAGCCTGCTCCGGACGCTGCCCCGACGACCATCCACAGGCCATGAAAGTAATGGCCAAGGCCGACAGCCCCGAAGCCATCCATCCCAACTTGTGTTTTCTCTGCTTCATTGTTTTTCGTGTATGTTGCTGTACAGGTTGTTCCTCCTTTGATTGGAGATGCAAAAGTACAACAAAAAAGAGAAACGAGCAAAAAAAGAGAGGCCAACTTCAGCCTTGCGGCCTCAGCAGGTCTCTCTCCTCATATACTTTTGAAACGTAAGCCCGACACATTTTCCCGGCATACGGGGAAATCGAAGTGCCTTATGCGGGCATGGTCACTTTTCCGTAATTATACATCTTCAGCATATTCACACAATACTTGTTGAACTTCTTGCTCTCTGCAATTCTCTTCATCATCTTTCTCATAACTTTTTCCTTTCTCTGATTTTTTAATGATACATTTCAGTAGGATGCAGCTTCACATCCTGTTATCCTTGATTTTGATTCTCATTGTTTACGAGTGCAAAGGTAATGCCTTTATTGTGTTATCGCACACAGCCGACCTATTTTTCTGAGAAGAGTGCTCTATCTTTTGACATAAATCAACAGCCTTGACCTATATCAACGCTTGGTCCATACCTGACGCAAGCGGCCATAGCAGTCGAAGGAGCGACGGTCTGCCAAATAGAGTGTCAATAAGACAGAAACGACTGAAGCGAAGACACTTGCGAGGGTGATGACAACCACATTCACGGCAGCATCGACAGGCATGACGCCCCCCATGAGCTGGCCGAGGAGCAGCCCCGGCACCGAAAGGATGCCCGCCACCGACAAGCTGGCCAACAGCGGCTGCAGCGCCTTCTCCACAGCCTGGCGCACAAAAGGCATGACAGCCTCTAAGTGGGTGGCCCCGTTGCCCAACAAGTAGTCATATAGCTGTCCGTTGTGGCGCAAGGACCGATAATACTCGCCCAAGGCCACACCCACCACCTGCTGCATACAGCCCAGCAAGACTCCCCAAACCGGAACAGCATAGCGAGCGTCCAACATGGCCGCAGGACGGAACAACAGAAACAGGACATAAAGCCCCACCCCGACCGTGGTGGCCACCAGGCCAACCGTCACCGGCAGCCACATCCGGCCAAGCCGCAGCCGGGCCTGACGGCAGACAGACACTGTGGCCACCACGGCCATCAGCACCACCCACAACAGGTTAACCCAAATGCTGTTACACAAAAAGAGCCATTTCATATAAAGCCCCACCAGGAGCAACTGTCCGGCCATACGGCCTATTGACACCAGGACAGTATGGAGCATACGCAACCGGATGCGCCACGACACATAAACGAGCGCGACCACCAACAAGGCAACCAGCCCATAGCTGAGATAAAGAAAAAAGTGATTTGCTTCCATAGGTTATTGATTTTTAACAAGCGTTGGTATTTCAATCTGCCGCTCAAACAAGGCTGCGAAGGACTCTGAGCAAGACGTGACCAGCACGGTATGGCCTTTCTGGGCCTGCCGAAGGAGATAGTCGGCCACGAGCTGCTCACCGTCGGCAGAGAAACCGGCCGCCGGCTCATCGGCCAGGATAATAGACTTGCCCACCACAGCGGCCACAGACAGCAAGACGAGTTGCAGGTCGGTCATGGACAAATCGGCTATCGTCATGTCATAACAAGCCTCGTCGAGCCCTAATTGGTGCCACTCCTGCATCAGCCGGTCGCGTGAGAAGCTCTTGCCCTTACCCACCTCCAAAGTGAAGGGCATCCACACCAGTTCCGCCACCTTCTCCACCATCAACTTTGGCCGCTGGGGAATATAAGCCATGTGGCGACGGAACTCGGCAGCCGACGTGGGGTTGAGCAGTTCGCCGTCAATACTGATATGGCCGCCATCCACAGGTTCCAGCCCCATCAAGGCGCGCATCAACAGGCTCTTGCCCGTCTGCCGGGCACCCAACAGGCAGAGTGCCTGACCATCATCCACGGTAAACGACAAGCCTTCCATCAAAGGCCGGCCCTCCGATTTGAACGATACGTTTTTTACTTCAAGCATCATGAATTCGTCTCCTATCTTCTTGATTTATTTAATTCTTGTTTTTTTAATTCTTCCTATATTCCGACGGTGTCTTTCCGGTGACCTTCTTAAAGCACTTGCTGAAATATTTAGGGTCAGAGAATCCCACCATATACGCTATCTGGGAAAAAGAATAGGTACTCTTGACTATCAGCTCCTGGGCCCGCTGCATCCGGATATGGCGCACAAAGTCAACTGGTGTCATGCCCACAATGGCTTTCACCTTGCCATAAAACACCGAGCGTCCCAGATGGACCGCGTCGGCCAGTTCCTCAATCTTCAGCGTGGGGTCATCCAACCGCTTTTCCAGATAGTCCAGCAACTGCTTCATCATCTCGTTGTCGGCATCCACTATCTGTGGCGACTCCAACTGGTAGGTCTGCTTGTCGGCAGGCCTTATCTGTTCGACATAAGTCTGCTGGAGCATCTGCCGCTGGGCGGCGCGCTGGGTGTGCTGCTTTGCCCGC
>CALGHW010000479.1 GCA_937916075.1 uncultured Prevotella sp. | reverse complement strand
ACCGTATCGGGCGGCGAACCGCTGATGCAGGCTTCCTTTGTAAGGGCGTTTTTTGAACGCTGCCAACAGGAGGGCCTTCATACCGCTCTCGACACCAGCGGGGCTTTCTGCTCTGAGACGGCCTTCAGCGTGCTCGACCATACAGACCTGGCCTTGCTCGACATCAAGACCATCGACGCGCAACTCTATCCCACCCTGACAGGCGTGCAGCAGACCAACAACCTGCGCTTCCTCGACGAACTGCAACGCCGGGGCATCGACACATGGATACGCCATGTCGTGGTGCCAGGCATCACGGACAACGACGAACAACTGAAACGTCTGGGCCAATATGTGGCCCAGTATGACGTGGTGAAGAAGATAGAAGTGTTGCCTTACCACACACTCGGCAAGTTTAAGTATGAAAAGCTGGGACTTGCTTATCCCCTGGAGGGAGTCCAGCCGCTCAGCAAGATGCGAGCGGACGAAATCAGGACCATGCTCTCCCAATACAAGCCTTGCCTGTAACGGAACAGTCCGTACAAGCAAGGTCTTTTTTTCTTCAATAGAATCCTTAAAAGTTTCTGCTAAAATACACAGCGTCTAAACTAATGCCGACACCACTTTTTTAGCTATTTCAGAGAGACGCCCAAACCTTTAATTCATTATCTTTGCACCCTGATTTTTCTAAACACGCAAAGACAATGGAAACAAAAGAAAGAGAACGGAAAATATATCGTGTCACACTGGCAGGCTCAGCCGTCAACGTGGTCTTGTTGGTATTCAAGTTTGTAGCCGGCATCGTGGGCGGTTCGGCCGCCATGATAGCCGACGCGGTCCACTCGCTGTCCGACTTTCTGACCGACATCGTGGTCATCTTCTTCGTACATATCAGTTCCAAGCCCGAGGACAAAGACCATGACTATGGCCATGGCAAGTATGAGACGCTGGCCACGTCACTCATCGGACTGGCGCTGCTTATTGTAGGATTCATGATTCTCTTCAACGGCAGCCGACAGATATGGGACGTGATTCACGGCCAGGAAATCGACCAGCCAGGCCTTATCGCTCTCATCGCCGCCCTGCTGAGTATCGGCATGAAAGAGTGGGCTTACCAGTTCACGGCACGCACAGGGCGCAAGGTCAACTCACAAGCCGTCATCGCCAACGCATGGCACCACCGCAGCGACGCACTTTCCTCCATCGGAACGGCCATCGGCATCGGCGGCGCCATCCTGATGGGTCACCAATGGGCCGTGCTCGACCCTATCGCAGCCGTGGTGGTGAGCCTGTTTATCATCCGCACCGCCCTGTCGCTCATCCGCAACTCGTCTGACGAACTGCTGGAAAAGAGTCTGCCGGACGATATGGAAAAGGAAATTATCAAGACAGCCGAAGAGGAGCCGGAAGTGAGTGAGGTGCATCATCTCTGCACCCGACGCATCGGCAACAACATCGCCATAGAGATGCACCTGCGCATGCCGGGCGACATCACGCTCTATGAGGCCCATACACACTCCACGAACATCGAGCGACAACTCCGCCACCACTTTGGCGAACACACGCATATCAACATTCATGTCGAGCCACTGAAGATCAACGGACACTACGTAAAGCCAATGTCTAACAAATGAGCACGGCTACACCTTGGCTATCCGCCTCACAGTAAAGGAATAGGCCGTGCATACAAGGACACCGGTGATAATCCATGACAAGGGATAAACCACCATCAGATGATTGAATCCCGGCCATACCGGCTGCACCAGATAGACCCAGGCAATGCGCAGCAGGCAAGTGCCGAAGACTACCAACAGCGTGGGTTCCAGCGAGCGGCCCATCCCCCGGAGCGACGAACCGGCTATCTCATAACTGGCGGCCAGTGACTGGGTGGACAGGACAATATGCATGCGTATCGCACCGTATTGGATAACGGCCGCATCAGCCGTGAAGAGCCCCAAGAAGAAAGGATACTGCCAGATAAAAATCCAATTGGCTGCGGCACAACAACCAAACCCCATTCCCATGCAAATCCAAAACACGCGGCGCACGCGGACATTCTGGCCGGCACCAAAGTTTTGACCGATAAAAGTGATGGCAGCACCATTGAAGGCCTGCACCAGGAAATAGCTGTAATACTCAAAGTTGAGTGCGGCCGCCGAACCGGCGATGGCGTCAGCTCCATAGCTGTTGATAGACGACTGGATAAGCACATTGGAAATGGAGAACACCATGCCTTGCAGACCAGCCGGCACTCCCATCTGGAGCATACGCCTCAACTCTACCCAGCGGATGCGCATCTCACGGAGATGCAGACGATAAGGTTCCTCCTCACGCACCAGTATCAAGACTATCAGCGTAGCACTCACGGCATTGGCGATACAGGTAGCGATGGCCACTCCCTCAACACTCATCTTAAAGCAGATGACAAATATCAGATTGAGCACCGTATTGACAATGCCTGCCACAACAAGAATGTAAAGCGGCCGGCGGGTGTCGCCACGACTGCGGAGAATAGCTGAACCGAAATTGAACCCCATGAAAAACGGCATTCCCATAAAATAGATGCGAAGGTAGAGCACCGCCATATCGAGCACCTCGGACGGAGTGTCCATCAGGGTCAGGATGGGACGGGCTGCCACCAACCCGACAAACAAGAGGAAGAAACCACTGATGACAGACACCAGTCCAACGGTATGAATGGCGTCACGGATACTCCGATTGTCTCGCTGGCCGATATGGTTGGAGATAATCACATTGGCACCCATCGAGATACCCATAAACAGATTGATGAGCAAACTGATAACAGGACCATTGCTGCCCACTGCCGCCAGAGCCTTACTGCTGGCAAAACGCCCTACCACGGCCACATCTACGGAATTGAACAACTGCTGAAGCACACTGCTTGCCGCCAAGGGTAAGGCAAACATTAATATCTTCATGAACAGAGGACCATGAAGCATATCCATCTCACTACTTTTACTTTTCATCTTCGGGTTATCCTTTACGACTGCAAAAGTACAAAATTATCGGGATATATTCCACGATTCCCATCCCAAAAAGATGACAAGGACAACCAGAAGACAACTCTTTGGTCTTCATGAGGGAAAAATAAATCCCCACCATGAGGAATCGGCCTATAACACTTGGACCGACTCCCCATGACGGGGACTTGACTCTTATTCAAAAATAGCTGTCTGCTTACTTATACTCTGCCCAACTCTTGATGCCGATTTCGTCCAGCTTCACATGGCAGAACGCATTGATAAAGGCACTGGCCAAGCGACTGTTGGTAATCAGAGGCACATTGAGGTCGATGGCGGCACGACGTATCTTATAGCCATTAGACAGCTCGCCGGCCGTGAGGTCTTTCGGAATGTTGACCACCATGTCAATCTCATGGTTGTGGAGCATGTCGAGCGCCTGAGGCTTCTTGTCTTCCGAAGGCCAATAAACGAGCGTGTTCTCGATGCCGTTTTCAGTAAGATAGCGTGACGAACCGCCCGTGGCATAAATCTTATAGCCATGATCAACCAGGGTGCGGGCCGCATCCAGCATCTCGGCCTTCTGCTTGGCACTACCGGTAGAGAGCAATATGTTCTTGGCCGGTATGCGCTGTCCTACAGAAAGCATACTCTTCAAGAGAGCCGTGCTGGTATCATCGCCCAAGCAACCTACCTCGCCCGTGGAAGCCATG
>CALGHW010000478.1 GCA_937916075.1 uncultured Prevotella sp. | reverse complement strand
AGTCGGAAGCCTTGACCTCCGGCTTCTGGGGCGTGCCGGTGAAAATGATTTTACCGTCGATGTTACGGCGCAGGAAACTCAGCAGGCTGCGGTAGTTTTTCTTGCCGCCGTGCATCATGTATTCCTGGACGAGTGCGGTCTCGTCGGCACTGAAGTTGGAGATGTTGTTGTCCGGGTTGGTGGCCATCGTGGTGTAGATGGGGTGTCCGGCGTTGGCCAGGTCCTGTATCAGCTGGCGCTGCTCGGCGGTGATGTTCAGTCCCATGCCGTTGATAAACACGATGTCATACCGGCCCAACTTCTCCAGGTCGTCGGTCTCCACGTTGAAGAGCTTGACAAACGAGTTGTCGTTGGCCTGGGCAAAGCCCTGCAGGGCGATGGGCTGGAAGTTGACGAAAGCCACGTAAGTACGGCTCAGCCACACGTTCCAGAAGGTCCATCCGCCGCCTATCAGCACGATAGCCAGTATCGTGCTCCAGATTTTTTTCTTGGTCCACCTGACGCGTCGGAACCAAGCGAGTGATGGTTTATTCATATTTCTTTGTTTGTTTATTTTTTCTTGAAGAGCTGTTCCACGTCTACCGACAGGCCCACAGAGAACGAGGTGCCCTGGGTGAGCGGCGAGTTATACGCATAACTCTTGGGCTTGTAGTTCAACAGGTTGTCCACAGACAGCATGAGGTTGAAGGCCTGACAGATACGCTGCGAGAGCGAGAGCTTCCAGACGCTGTAACCCGGTGACGAGGTGGGCTTATAGGTGGAATAGGTATTGTCGGCAAAGGTATAATAGTCTACCTTGGAGAGCCAGCGGCCGGTGAGGATGATGTCGAACTCATAGTTTTTGAGCGTGCGCCGATAGTCAATCTTGGCCGTGAGCGAATGGGGGCGCGAGTCGGAGGTGCCGGGAGCGCCGTGGCGCGTGAACTCGTGGAAATAGGCGTAGCCCACCTTGACTCCGATGCCACACGGATAGCGGGCCATGAGCGACACGTCGGCCCCGAGCAGGTTGCGTCCCTGGATGTTGTGATACTCCATGGCTCCCTTGCCGCCGTCGAGGCTTTGGTTCCAGAGGGTGCTTATCTCGTCGTTCATGATGTTATAGTAGCCTGTGGCCGTGACGCTGTAACGCTTGTAGGCATACTCGCCGCTGAGGGCGAAGCTGTGGCTGTGTTCGGCCTTGAGGTCGGTGTTGCCATAGATATTGAAGATGTTGCCCATATTGAAGTTCATATACATCTCCTTCAGCGTGGGAGCCTTGAAGCCGCCCGAATAAGAGCCGCGGATGCTCAGGTTGCCCTGGCGGTACATGGCGGCCACCTTGGGGGTGACATACCATCCGCTCTTGGAGAGCCAGTCGGCCCGCAGGCCGCCGATGAGGTTCCAGTGGCGGTCAATGGTCCACTCGCCCTGGACAAAGACATCGGCCGTGTACTGCTCATAATGTCCGTCGTCCTTAAACTGGTATGACTGCAGATAGTCGGTCATCATGTCGCCTCCGGCCGTGAGGTTGACATCATTGCCAAAGCTGTGGGTATACAGAGCCCGGAGAGAGTTCTGCACATTCTTATAGTCAAGGAAGTCCTTTTTCAGTGCGGTGTAATAGTCGCTCTTGTCGTAGCGGTCAAAGGTATAGCTCACTTCCAGCTTGTCGGCACTGCCCCACCCTGTGAGCAGGCGCAGGCCGCCGCTGAAGTCGCGGGCGCGGTCTTTCAGGCTTTCCGAAGAGTTGCGCTCATGGAAATAATATCCGGCACGCCCGGTGAGCGTGGTCTTGTCGCTGAAGCGGTAAGACAGCTTCTCCTTGAAGTTCCACTGGCGGTTGCCGTACACCTGGAGCGAGTCGCCGCCTTGGCTGCCGTCGAGGGCATAGCCGCCCGTGCTGTTGGTCTGCACGCTGGTGAGGCTGTTCCACCGGCCCTGGGTCAGGCCCAAGGTGCCGCCATGGCGCTGCTCGCCATACTTGGAGCCGAAGTGAGTGTTGAGATTGAGCGACCAGGGCTCAGTGGCCTTGCGGGTGATGATGTTGATGACGGCTCCCACGGAGTTGGACCCGTAGAGGGCCGAGGCCGCCCCCTTGATGATTTCGATACGCTCAATGTCGTCGGTGTTGAGCCGGAGGAAGTCGGTGTTGTCGAGGGTCTCGCCGGCCAGGCGCTCCCCGTCGACCAGGAAGAGGATGGCCATACCGCCCAGTCCCTGCATGGACAGCGACACCTGCTGGTTCATGGACAACGAGAACTCCACGCCCGGCAGCTCGGTGGTGAGCACGTCCTTGATGTTGGTGGCGTCTATCTTCTTGATGTCGTCGGCCGTGATAATCTGGGTCACCACGGGCGACTTGCCGAGCAACTTGGGGGTGCGGGTGCCGGTCACGGTGACGGCATTGAGATTGATGAGGTCTTCCTCCAACCGGAAGTCCACAGCCGACGCGGTGCGGGTGTCCACCTGGCGCACGTCAGACTGGTAGCCCAGCATCTTGGCCGTGACGGTATAGGAGCCTTCGGGCAGGTTGATGGAGAAATGTCCGTCCTTGTCGGCCTGGGTGGCATAGGGCTTGCCCTCCACATGGACGTATGCGTAAGGCAGGGGCTTGCCACCGTCGGTCACAATCTGGCCGCGTATCACCCGCTCGGTGTTGGCCTGTGCCGTCAGGGCCACGGCCGTCATGAGGGAGAAGAGTATGTGTCGTTGTTTCATTGTGCGCTTCTTAGGGGATAAATATAGTCAAAGGTGATGTAGCCGCTGCCCTTCTTGGGATGGCGGAAGCCCGTAAACAGGACGGCGGCCACGGTGCCGTCGGCCTGACGGATGAGGTAGACCCGGCCTGAAAGGGTATAAGTAGGGGGCATGCTGCTGGTGTCGACGTGTATCCAGCGACTGGCCACCTTGTTGACCGTGCTGTAGGCCTTGATGAGATAACCGTCCATCATGTGTGACATGTCGGTGGTGATACTGTCCTGGGTGTCGGGCGTAAACTGGTCGGCTGCCGGCAGCTGGAACACGCCGGCCAAGACATCGGCCTGAAGGTTCTCCAGCGAGGTATAGGATGTCTCGAGCACACCGCCGCCATTGGTCTTCACGTCATAGCGGTGGAGCGCCATGTGCCAATGGGCGGGCACATGAGCCGAGTCGGTATACAAGAGAGTGGTATCAGTCCCCTTTTCCAAGTCAAAATAAATCCATTGTGTATAGTCGCTCGCATCGACATATTGAAAGGCGTTCTGGCTGCCCCCGGTATTCAATTCTGACGGGTCTGCATAGATATCATCGCATGACAGGAGCGAGAATGTCGCTCCTGTCATGATGAGAACAGCCGTCAACTTCTGCAAAAGTTTCATGGGCTTTGCTGGATAAAAATATAGTATACTCAAGTTTCGGATTTAGAATGAACTGATAGAAAAGTATATAAAAAAAGCTTTG
>CALGHW010000477.1 GCA_937916075.1 uncultured Prevotella sp. | reverse complement strand
AAAGTTGCCTGATTTCGAGGAGAAACTTGGCAGGTTTCTCTTCGTAATCAGGCAACTTTCCCATTTTAGCCGTTTCAAGCGCTCCGAAGTATGCTTTGAGCGGATATGAAATATCTTTATATTGTCATGACTTTGTAAAAGTGATAAAAGGCGGATAAAAGATTGACAGGAATCCTTCCCAAGCATACAGGTCTAAACCTCAGCAATAGGGGAGGTTATTCCTCGTCGTCGTCATCCGTGATATACTGTGATATGTCCACAATCTTGCCCGTAAACTTGAACGATGCCGTCTTGTTGTAGTCGTTCTCGCTCGACGCGCCGTGCTTGCGCCAGGTCATGATAAGCGGGTTGGCTGCGACGGTGTAGGTGTCGCCACTCTTGGTGATGGTCAAGTTGCCCTGGCCGGGGATGGCCACAGCGTCGAAATACCACATGCCGTCGGTCACCTCATATTCGTACTCATTGCTCAGTGGAACGTTGATGGCACCGCTCATGCCCCAGTACTTGGGCGCAAATGTGCCCGTGGGGACGTTGCCGCTGAACTTCTGGTTGCTGCGGATGGCCAGGCTGGCGATGGTGGCCTTTTTGGGCAGCGACGTGTATCGGCCGCTGATGTAATAGCTTACCACGTCGACGTCACTGAACTCGATTTCGTAATAATATCTTCCAACTGTGTCGGAGGTCTCTTCTACCATTGCGGCATAGGCGTAAGTGAGCGTGCCCGAGGCCTCGTTGGAGGTGATGGTTGCCGAGCTGTTTGTTCCACCGTTGGTGTTCTCTTCGCCACCGCCAGGATTGTCGCCGTCGTTGTCATCGCCGCAGGCTGTGAGGCCCAGTGTGCAGGCTGCCAGCATTATGGTGCCGAACAGATACTTTACTTTGGATAATGTTTTCATAAGATGATGTTTTGAGGGTTTGTAAATGTGTCGTCTATGTGTAAAGACATCGCAAATATATTAAAAAATCATCAAAAAAGAGAATTTTCGGAAAGAAAAGTAATAAAAACGGTCACAAAAGAGGTGCGCCAAGGGTGGAAGTAGGCCGAAAACCACTAAATTTGCAACCGTCAAAAACATACATATTATATATATAGCAATGGCATTGATCAAGACAATCAAAGGATTGGCCCCCCGGTGGGGCAAAGAGTGTTATTTCAGTGAGAACGCCACGATAGTGGGCGATGTGGCGATGGGCGACCACTGTTCCGTGTGGTTTAATGCCGTGGTGAGAGGCGATGTGGCCCCCATCACGATGGGCGATGCCGTCAACGTGCAGGACGGGGCGTGCGTCCACGTCACCAACACGACAGGCCCTGTGCATATAGGCAACCGGGTGAGTATCGGCCACAATGCCACCGTGCACGCCTGCACCATCCACGACGGAGCCCTGGTGGGCATGGGCGCCACGCTGCTCGACGGCTGCGAGGTGGGCGAGGGGGCTATCGTGGCCGCCGGCGCCTTAGTGCTCCAGCACACACAGATAGGCGCTCACGAGATATGGGGTGGCGTGCCCGCCAAATTTATTAAGAAGACACGCCCCGGCCAGGCCGAGAGCTTTGCCGACCACTATGTGGAGTATGGACGGTGGTATCTGGAAGAAGACGCTGCCCGGCAACAAACAGGAGAGAAATAAAAAAAGAAGTCAAAAAAACAGCTAAAAAGTTGGTTTATTGGCAAATAAGCAGTAATTTTGCATCCGCTTTCTGTGGACTCTGTCCGCTGGAGCACATATATATAAAGTTTAATTTAATATTTAAAACCAAAAGCAAAATGATTATTGTACCGGTAAAAGAAGGTGAGAACATCGAGAAGGCTCTGAAGAAGTTCAAAAGAAAATTTGAGAAGACAGGTGTTGTAAAAGAGTTGCGCGCACGTCAGCAGTTCGACAAACCGTCTGTACTGAAGAGACTTAAGATGGAGCACGCTGTTTACGTACAGAAAATGAGAGCAACCGAGGAATAATAAAATTCCTTGAAAAATTTGGTAGTTTGAATTTATTTCCGTAAATTCGTTGCCGAAAACGAAAAACCACAGTCGTTCGGCGTATTCTGTTGATGATAGAACAGTTTTTGAACTATATGCGCTATGAGCGGTATAAATCACCGCTCACGGTGCAAGGTTACGGCGAAGACCTCAAGGCCTTCGAGGCGTACCTCAAGAGCTTGGACTGTCACAACACGCTGGAGTCGGCCGACTCCGACTTGATACGCGGATGGATGGAACAGATGATGGACAAGGGGAACAAAGCCTCGTCGGTAAGCCGGCGGCTGAGTGCCCTGCGCACCTTCTATCGTTTCGCCCTGTCGCGCGGGCTGGTCCGCAAAGACCCCGCGCGGGCAGTGTTGCCCCCCAAGAAAGACAAGCCGTTGCCCCAATTTCTGAAAGAGAAAGAGGCCGACCAGTTGCTCGACGGCCCGACGGCCCGGAGCGACGCTTTCAAGGACGTGCGCATCCATACGATACTGATGGTTTTCTACGAGACCGGCATACGGCTCTCCGAGTTGACCGGACTGGATGACAGCGATGTCAGTCTGTCGGCCCGGCAGCTCAAAGTCACTGGAAAGCGAAACAAGCAGCGCGTGATACCGTTCGGCGACGAGCTGGCATCTACCTTGGCCCGCTATATGGACATACGCAATCGCAGCGTGGTCCGATATGACAAGGCCCTGTTTGTGACACCCAAGGGACAGCGGATGAACGCAAACCAGGTGAGAAATGAGGTGAAGAAGCAAATCAGCCTCGTGTCTTCCTTGAAAAAACGTACACCCCACGTCCTGCGTCATACATTCGCAACCGCCATGCTCAATCATGGCGCCGGTATAGAGAGTATCAAGAAACTGTTGGGTCATGCGAGTGTAAGCACCACCGAGGTGTATTCGCACACGACCTTTGAGCAGCTCAAGCGAGTTTATAAACAAGCCCATCCCCGGGCATAACCTTTTATTAAAAGCAAACAGGAGGTAAGACTATGGAAATCAAAATTCAGTCAATCCACTTTGACGCTACCGAGAAATTACAGGCGTTCATCGAAAAGAAGGTCGCCAAGTTGGAGAAATCATTTGAAGATATACAGAAAGTAGAGGTGCAATTAAAGGTGGTGAAGCCCGCCACGGCTCAAAACAAGGAAGCGAGCATCACGGTGACAGTGCCGGGAACAACGCTCTTTGTGGAGAAGACGACAGACACTTTTGAGGAGAGTATCGACCTCGGAGTGGACTCAATGCGGGTGCAACTGCAGAAATATAAGGAAAAAACAAGGAATTATTAAAAAAAACTTGGAAAAGTTTTGGTAATTCAAAAATAATGCCTAACTTTGCAGCCGTTTTCCGACAGGTCGTAAATCTGAATAGATTACGGCTGCAAAGAAAAGCCTCTTTAGCTCAGTTGGCCAGAGCACGTGATTTGTAATCTCGGGGTCGTTGG
>CALGHW010000476.1 GCA_937916075.1 uncultured Prevotella sp. | reverse complement strand
CATGCAGGAGCCCGAAGACAATCCGGTGCCCGACGGTGCACCGGCGGCTGACAATGGCGAGGGCACCATCCTTGACAGTGGCATTCTGGATGAGAAGTCGCCTGCCCACTATCAGTATAAGGGCACTTATATCATGACCGCAGTCAAGTCGGGCCTGATGATTATCGACCAGCAACGGGCCGACATCCGCATCCGCTATGAGCGTTATCTGGCCCAGTTCCAGTCGCATGCTCCCGAGTCGCAGCGTATCCTGTTTCCGGAGATTGTCCAGTTTGCGCCCTCCGATGCTGTGTTGTTGCCCAAGGTGTTGCCCGAACTGGCCAACATCGGTTTTGAACTGTCCGACCTGGGGCACAACAGTTATGCCGTCAACAGTGTGCCGGTGGGTATCGACGGGCTCGACCCCGTGACCCTCCTGACCCACATGGTGAGTGACGCCGCCGAGCAGGGTGGTTCTACTGTCGACGAAATCAACAAGTCGTTAGCCCTCAGTCTGGCCCGCAGTGCGGCCGTGCCCCACGGACAGATTCTCACCAACGACGAGATGGAGTCCATCGTCAATGAGCTGTTTGCCTGTTCCAACGTCAACTATACCCCCGACGGCAAGGCCATCCTCTGTATCCTTCCGCAACGGGAGATAGAGCATCTGCTGGGATAATTTTTTCTTTGTACAACTAAATACAACCATAACGTGATGAGAAGATATATTTTGACCCTGTTGACCGTATTGTCAGTCTTGGGCGTGTCAGCCCAAAAGGATACTTTGCGGTTAGGCTTTTGCAATGGAGCCGTGGCTACGGCCTCCGACTATCAGATTGAGGGAGAGGCCTGGACCCAGTGTGCGGTCAGGGTGCCCGCATCATCCCTTCAGAGTTATGCGGGCAACAGCTTGGTGGGACTGCAGGTGGGCCTTGTGGCACGCACCAATACCGACACGCTCCGGGTGTGGGTGCGCTCTGAAAAGGACGGCCCCAATCTGGCTACTGGCTATGTGGTGCGCCAGGGCATCTCCGGCATCAAGAAAGGCTGGAACCGTGTGGCTTTCAATGCGCCCTATGCCTTGACCGCTGCCACCGGCGACCTCTATATCGGCTATTCGCTCCACCAGAAGGGCAGTGTCAAGGCTGTGTCGGTCGTGACACCTGGCGTGGACAGTACCTCCTTTATCAAGTTAGGCAACCATGACTGGCAGGATATCAGTGCCGACGGCATACTCAGTGTCGAGGCCTTGGTGAGCGGTGACGGCTTGGCAGATTATGACCTGGGGCTTGGTGCCGCTACCGTCAGCCCCATTCCCTCTGTGGCTGCCCATGCCCTGCGTTTCACGGTCGGGGTCCACAATTATGGTCGTCGGCCTGTCACGGGCTTTACCGTCGAGGCCCGTGCGGAGGGTGTTGCGCCCCTGTCGGCCCATATTGCGACAACTGTCGCTCCGGAAGCCGACTCCACCGTGACCTTTACGCTCGACCCTCAGGTGGCTACCGACGAGCTGACGGCCTGGACCTTGACCTTGACGGGTATAGATGAGGCCGCCGACGGCCGGGAA
>CALGHW010000475.1 GCA_937916075.1 uncultured Prevotella sp. | reverse complement strand
GTCCATGGTTGAGGTGGATGTGCCGGTACACGCTGTTCTTGGGCTTGGCTCCCTGGGCGAAGTCTTCTCCATGATCTGGATCGAAGTCTTTTTCATAGTCCTTGTGCCAGTTGCGTATCTCTTCGGCCACTTCGGGATTGATGTTGCCGTCCTTGTCGAGATAGTCCACTCCCTCATACATGTTGATGATGATATGAAAGAGCAAGTCCACGCCTTTGCCTGTGCGGAACACGGTGGGAATCATGGGCACACCGAAGAGCTGTCCCAGCTTTTTGTAGTCCAGCTGGTCGCCCCGGTTTTCAAATTCGTCAAACATATTGAGCGCACACACCATGCGCAGGTGCATGTCCACCAGTTGGGTGGTCAGGTAGAGGTTGCGTTCGATGTTGCTGGAGTCGATGACATTGATGATGACATCGGGGGTCTTCTCGATGATCTGCTTGCGTACGTACAGCTCTTCCGGGCTGTAGGCCGACAGGGAATAGGTGCCAGGCAAGTCAACGATATTAAATTCATAGCCCTCGAAGGTGGCGTGTCCTTCCTTGGCGTCGACAGTCACGCCGGAGTAGTTACCCACTCGTTCGTGTGAGCCTGACGCGACGTTGAAGAGCGATGTTTTGCCACAGTTGGGATTGCCTACCAGTGCCACATTGATGGTGCGCCGCTTGTGCATGGCCGCGTCGTGCAGTTGCTTGTCGGTGAGAGCCTGTTCGTCGATGTCGTCACTGCTGATGATGTCGCCGGGCTCCATTTTTTTCCTGGCTTTCTCAAATTGCTTGGCCTCCTCTACCGAGATGATTTCTATCATAGATGCCTCGTTGTGGCGCAGGGACACCTCGTAGCCCATGACCTTGTATTTCACAGGGTCCTTGAGAGGGGCGTTGAGCAATACTTCTACTACCTTTCCTTTGATAAATCCCATTTCGACAATGCGCTTGCGGAAGCCTCCGTGACCCAGCACTTTGACAATCACGCCGCGCTCACCTGTCTTTAGTTCAGATAATTTCATGAATTTATACTGCTTATACTAATACTTGTTGATAAAGCAAAGATAATAAAAAAACAGCAGATAATCTATCTGCTGTTTGATGTTTTAGCAAAATACCTATTAATAATGATTTTATTCAGACTCAAAGTAGTCTTTTAATTCTTGTTTCACGTCGGCATCCTTATTATTGGGGATGTCGCGCAGGATGGTTCCATGCTCCAGCAGGGCGATGCGGTTGCTTACTTCGACCGTGTGGCTGAGGTTGTGACTGCTGATGAGAATGGTTGCTCCGGTAGTCTGGTTATAGTCGGTGATGAGCCGTTTGAGAACGCTTTGGCTGGTTGGGTCCAGGAAGTTGAACGGTTCATCGAGGATGACCAGTTCGGGGTGGCGGAAGAAGGCTGCGATGATACCCACCTTTTGCTTGTTGCCGGCAGAAAGGTTGCGTATGAGGTTCTTCTTGTCGAACAGCTCTCCTCCGGCAAAATGCTCAAACTGTGCGAGGCGTGTCTGTGCTTCCTCTTCCGGCAGTCCGGCTATCCTTGCCACGAAGGCGAAGTATTCGTCTGGCGTGAGAAAATCTATCAGGAAGCCGTCGTCGATATAGGCACCGGTAAAGTCC
>CALGHW010000474.1 GCA_937916075.1 uncultured Prevotella sp. | reverse complement strand
ATTGGCGGCGTGAGTGGAACTATAGGTTTCAATGAGTCTTATACTACATTCACGTCCGACTATGCCACCGAGCTGAAGACATCCGGTGCGGAGCTATCATGGAATTTTAATGCTGATAATTCTCATATCAAGGGCTACTTTGCGTGGAATGGTGAAAATGCCACGCATGACATTATCCCGTATTGCTATCGCAACGACTGCACCTTCAACCAGTCGTTTATTTATGTAGTGCCGAAGCCCGCCTCGGATTGGTATACCCTTGATGTGTGCACCAAACAGAGTCTTGTGACCTATGAGGGAAAGAACACCTGGTTTTATATGACCGACAGATACAACAATTACCAGAGCAAGGAAAGTTATCAGGTGAAGCTCAATCCGCCCACCCGCTTTAAGTCTGACTGGTATATGTCGGTAGATGTTCCGCAGGGAGTCTCTCAGGAGAATGTGCGCCGGTTCTTGCAGTCGCATTACGGGAAATACTGGCAGGAGGCTTTCACTTGCTACACGTTTGCTGAAAACGACGTGTTGCCGATTTATGGCATCATGAACGACCTGAAGCATGACATCAATAACGACTTGGCTTCCTGGAAATCTGCCGGATTTGTTGGCGCTTTCAGTATTTATGTTCACCAGAGCACATCGCCTACGGTGGTGAGCAGGATTGATTTTACCGTTGAATAGAGATGTGAAGGTTGTACTTCACTCAAATAATACAAAAAGCAGGTATGGCATCCATTCTTTGCCATACCTGCTTTTTGTATTTCTTTTTTATTGCTTGGCTTGTGTTCGTTTAACTCCTCTTACGGCTTCGGCTTCGAGCGGATTTTCGGGCCAGTAGTGCTTGGGGTAGCGTCGTTTTAATTCCTTGCGCACCTCAAAATAAGTGCCCTGCCAGAAGCTTTGCAAGTCTTGCGTGAGCTGTACAGGCTTGTATCCGGGTGAGAGTAGTTCCATGAGCACAGGCTGATGGCCGTCGTTGACACAAGGCGTTTGGCTGAGGCCGAAACATTCCTGCAGTCGCACGCTCAGCACAGGGGCTTCTGCCCCCTGTCGGTAGTCCACCCGGATGCGGCTGCCTGTCGGTACCTGGATGTGGGTGGGGGCCAGCCGGTTGATGGCTTGTTGCAGGTCGTAGGGGATGATGTTCCAGATGATTTCATGCAGGTTGAGTCTCTTCAGTTCGGCCGTGGTGGTCTTGAGGTGTCCATCCTGTTCGAGATAGAAGGGAAGCCAGTCGGAGGCTGTGGACAAGAGGTGGTCGGTGGAGAGGTCGGGCAGCTGCAGCTCGGGATGCCATGAGGCCACTTGCGCCACTCTCCGTTGTAGGCGGCGCACCTCGTCGTTCCAGTCCATCATGCTGAGGCCGTCTTTCCGCATGGCTTCACATACGATGCTGATGACTGTCTGGCGGTCGGCCTCATGGATGGGCTTGCTTTCGATGACGAGCTTGCCGATGCGGCGTTCGGCTTGCATGATGACACACCCCTGCTTGCTGTCCCACGACACATTGTCGCGCTCGGTGGCCAGCGTGTCCAGACTGTCGGGATTGAGTGGCGCGGCGAGAAACACGTGTCCCTTGTTGCCCGGTGCGGCATACAGCGAGGCGACGGCTATCCATCGATAGGCCGACAGATAGTCCGTGCGGTCAACCTGTATCTGATGGCCGCTGGCCAGGCGGAAGCCTCCGACGGCATCGGTCGACAGGGCAATCCGTTCGGGGTAGGCATAGGCTACAAGAGCTCCCACCTCCTCAGGTGCCGGGTCGGCTGTGGCTTCCTTGGCGTGTATCATCCGGTGGTATTCCCGGGCGATGTGGGCGATACGTGC
>CALGHW010000473.1 GCA_937916075.1 uncultured Prevotella sp. | reverse complement strand
CCGGGCATTGGGCAGGTCATACAGTTTTTTCTTTTTACAGTAAGCTATAACAAGCGGAATAAACAGGAATCCGCATGCCATGCTCACCACGAAAGACCCTATTATATAGAGTAAGAACAGGTTCATATATCTATTACAGAATTATCTTATCATATAAAATAACTCAAATATTTCTTTAATATTGTATATTACTATCAATAAATGTGACTCATGTGGCTATTTGACGACCTTTTTGCGGAATTGGCTGTTATAAACGGCCTTTATCACAGAAGTAGGCATCAGCCTGAAGGCCATGCGCATCAAGGGATAGGCGTACTTGAAGGTGGAAAGGCCGTAAAGGCTCTTGATGCCTTCTGAATAGGCCAAAAACTCGCTCCAGGCTTTCTTCTTCCCGCGGCGCACCATCATGGAGTCGTTACGCCTGAAATACAGGATCACCTGGGGGATATTGTTAATCACACGTCCTGCCTTGACAGCCTCAAACCACAGCGACACATCCTCACAGATATAGTATTTGTTGCTATACCTAAAGCCACTGTCAAAGAATCGCCGACGGAACATCACCGTAGGATGACCCAGCGGCGAGGCCTTATGAAGGGTGGCCTTGACCTCCTTCATGCCCTGCGGATAACGGCGTATGTTGCTCAGACTGCCGTCATCATTAAACTCCTCAAGAGAGCCACCCAGAATGTCTACTTCGGGATGGGCTTCCATATACCGCTCTTGCAGGAGAAAGCGCTCTGGCGCACTGCGGTCGTCGCTGTCCATACGGGCAATCAAGTCGCCGGTAGCTACGGCTATGCCATCGTTGAGGGCTTCAGCCAACCCTTTGTTGCGACTGTTCTCCACAACGGTGAGGATATCTCCGAGTTGCTGTTTCCAGTCGGCTATCACTTGATAGAGCGGCGGGGTCAGCGGACCGTCTTCCACCAGGACAATCTGGTCAGGACGACGCACCTGGTCTGTCCAAATACTCGTCATCGCCTCATCCAGATAGTCGGGACGCTCACGACAATAGGTTGACATTAATACGGATATCTTCATAGCTTATTTTTCGTAATGTAAATTTTCATGGCTCTTACTGATGACGCTGGTGAGCCACAGGAGTGCCACAGGTAACAAGTAGGTGTATGGCAACAGGGAGCAACCGGCACATACTATAGTTATAACGAACAATAACGAATAATATTTTACGCGGAAAGCATATCTTTCCGAATAATCGTGCATCACATACCGGGTAAGCAACTTGCTACGATAACCGAACTTGCCTTTCACACTACGCTCCACAAACAGGGTAAGCGGATAGACAAGCAGCATAAAGCCCAGGCATACAGGGCAAAAGCTGTTTGTCGCCACGACCACAGGCACCGAATAACGAAAAACCAGCAGCAGCAAGTGGATAAACAGGCTGCTGCGGTTTCTTACCTTATTATACAGGAGGAAGACGGGCAGCGTCAAGAAGCCATACGCCACCATCCAAGGATTCACATCCAGCCACAGGAGCAACAGGCCCCACAGCAGTATCTGCAAGCCGCGCATGGTATAGACAAGCCCCTTGTTTCGCTCATACACATCCAGGCTCTGCCGGTCGAGCCGCATGGTGGGAGCACTTTCTTTCTTGATGGTCTCACAGTCATTCTGTATATAGCCTATCTCATAGAGGCTATACACATACAGTAAGCCCACAACAAAGCACGACACACGATACGACGGATGCATGACGCCCAAGACTGACACGGGAACAAGATACTTCACCAGCCACGCAAACACGCCATTCTTGCCTTTATACCGGGTCCAAAAGGAATAGCACATGGGCATACACATCAGCATCAGACGCATATAATCGAGCTTTGCTCGTACTTCTCTTCTGTCAGAATTTGCTTCCATTTGTTCTTCGTATTCTTATAGATTACTAAAAGTGGTTTTTCCGAAACGTTGATTAGGTCAAGATCCGAATAATTGTCTGTGATGATTCCCGCATAGGGGGGATTGATTCCCGCCCGCGTCAGGGCTTCCTGCTTGTGGCCCAACAGGTCGCGGGCGATTTTCCCCTTACATACTCCGTCGGCTGTATAAGCAAGCCGGGTGGACAGGACGGCATCCACCGGGTAATGACGGGCCACGGTCTGGGCTATCACATCTATCGTGGCCGACACGATGACCAGCCGCGCGCCCATCTGGCGATAATGGTCCAACGAGTGGAAGGCTGACTGGTTCTCGCGCGCCACCAGATAGTCCTTCCAGAAGGTATCGGCCATCTCGCTGAGCTGGTCACGGTCTATCCCGCGCAATAAGGCTATCAAGTTATGGCGGAGCGGCTCGCGATGAAGCAGCCTGTCCATCAAGCGGTTGTAGATACGATACGGCCAGGAGAACCATAATCTCACGATTCGTCGATGACCGAAGTAATACCTGACAAAGTCGAAAGTGGTGTTTGAATTAAACAAGGTGCCACACACGTCTATCAAGAAGCAAGGCTTGTTGTCCTTCATCCTCTCACCTCCTTTCTGAAACGGCCCAACTGGCAGACGGCCGTGGCCAGTCCTCTCCACATTTGCATCCAGCACCGTAAACCATTCTTGATGAAGAACGGGAAATACACCAACCTCAACAGGCTTTTCACCCCAGTGGCGAATATCCACTGTCGGGGGGTATAAGCAAGTGTGGAGAGCCACACATAATTACGGTACTGATAGAAATAGCGGAACGGCGACCATACCTGGACCATGTATCCCATCCAGGTAAAGCGGGAGATTCCCACGGAGTGGCTGATGCGCATATTCCGGGTTTGCCCGCACACATAGCCCTGGCGTTCTGCCCGCCAGCACCACTCAAAATCCACATAGTCGATAAAGAGCCTGCCTATCATCAAGCCCACCGACTGCAGCACCGCCCGCGACACAACGCTGCCGGAGGAGATGACATCCCGGCGGGGCACAAATCCCTGGACAGCCGCAGCGTCGGCATGAAACACGGACTTATACTCTGCTTGGCTGTCGCTGTCTACCAATGTAGGGCCGAGCAAAGCCAGCCGTGGCACGGCACAACGGATTCGCACATACTCGCCAACCATCTCCTGAGGATAGGACATGGCGAACCGGCTGTCCTGATCAAAGAACACCACATATTGTATATCTTCTTGTGACAACAGCCAGCGGAGTCCCACATTCTGGGCATGGGCGATGCCCATGTTATCGCCCAATGGCAGATAGGCCATCTGGCCTACCCTGTCATCAGGAAAGCTCCTGCTGGCAGAATTGTCCACGACGACCCCTCTATAGCGGCTGGCCACAGTCTCCACATGGGTCAAATCTGCGGATGAGGGGTTGTATAACACCAGCAAGACGCCAATGGCGCTGGGAGAAACATCATTTATCATCTTTCGTTAGCTTATTTGCGTGAAGACTTGCGTTGCGGACACGCTGCTTGTATATCCGCTTATACTTGAGAAACTTGAAGATGGAGCCATAGCCCAAGGCTCTCAGCATCCGGAGCAAGGCGATATCCGTTTGCAAGACGGTCTGGATGTGTCTGAGCTTGTACATCCACCTGTCTTCACGGGCAGAGAATGCGCCCAGGGTGTTGTCGCCATGCTGACGGTAATACATCAGCGACTCGAATACGGGTGAGACCACCCCACCGCTTTTCAGCACGCACAGTGTGATAAAGGCATCGTGCATCGTGGCGTAGGCTATCTTGTCCCACAACAGGCGGCGTTTTGCCTCCTGGTTGACCACCATCGTGCAACCTGTCACAAACGGGGTGGCCGCACTCTCGTCGAACGTGGTCAAGAACTCCGGATGTGTGCCTGCCTGCTGCCAGAGCGAGGGAGAAGTAACCTGCAAGGATTCGTCCGTGACACAAGCGTCACAACACACCAGCACTGGCACTCCCGCACGGGCGGCTTCCACCTGCCGCATACGGTCCATCGTTTTCTCTATCTTGCAGGGCATCCACCGGTCGTCTTGGTCGGCGAAGAAATAATAGTCGGCGTCCACCCGTCTCAACAGGCTGAAGAAATTGTTGGACGCACCCTTCTGACTCGGATAGTCGAGTATCACGAAATTATCTTTTTCCCTTGCATACTCCTCCAGGATACTCCGCGTGCCGTCGGTCGAGCCGTCATCATGCACATACAGCGTCCAGTCCTTGCGCGTCTGGGCGTAAAGAGAATCTATCTGTTCCCTCAGATACCGTTCGCCATTGTAAGTGGCAAGAAGTATTGCTATGGTTTCTTCTTTCATGGATAACATTTGTTTATTTTGACCAGATGCCTGTCGCTGTGCCCTGGATAACTTTATGATACTGGATGGCATTAACCACCAGACCGGGCAGGTTGACAACACACATCACCACCAACAGCATATGGATATCACGCGTCTGCCCCACCACCAACACGGCCAGCGGGATATAGGCCAGAGCCACAGCTATCGTCACATACAGCTGCAGCTTCAACTTTCCGATGCCGTTGAGGACAAAGGAATAGCGGGTGCTGACAATCAGGATAAACTCATAGACACCGACCAGCAGGGTCATGCCAAAAGGCACCGTCGCCTTGTCGCCTATCCAGATACGATAAACCCAAGGGGAGGCCACCGTCATCACGACAATCAGCAGGAAGATGAACATCATGAAGCGGTTTAAAGTGACATTGGCCCGCCGTATCCAGGCATAATCCTTCTTGGCATAAGCGTCGGTGGTGGCACTCCAGTAAGGCACACACAAGATGGTGAACAGCAGCATGGCCACCATAAAGTAGCGGTTGGCTATCTGATAGGGGGTAACCATGCTCGGCGTGAAAAACTGCGAAATGACGATATTCGTGGAGAAAAACAGGACTATGCCTGCCACCTGAAGCACAAAGAACTTGGTGCCTATCAGAAACAACTCCTTGACAGCCGACAGCCTGACGGTATGCACCGAGGGGCGAAGCGCTCGGTACTTGCCCCAAAACGTGACTGGGAAGCACAGCAGGTAGGCCAGCAGCGGA
>CALGHW010000472.1 GCA_937916075.1 uncultured Prevotella sp. | reverse complement strand
AATTCAAAGAAGATACCACCGGTATAGGCTGTTACACTCACTTTGGTCAGGACATAGGCTACCAGCGTGATGATGGAAAGCCATGAACCTGTGCGCTTGGTGTAGCGAAACTTGAGGAAGTCGGGCATGGTGATGATTTTGCCTAACTTGTTGTTGAGCAACTGGTAGAAGGGGACAAAGAGCCAGCCGAGGAAAAGTATCATCCAGCCTTGCATCTCCCAGTGGGCCATACCTACGCCAGACTTGGCGCCTGTGCCAGCCAAGCCTACCAGGTGCTCCGATCCTATGTTGGCGGCAAAAATGGCCATACCGATTACATACCAAGGCTCTCCTTTACCAAACAGATAGTCGGACGAACTTTCTCCCTGAGAGGCTTTCTTGTCTTTGACAATTGCACGCCAAACGGCCCATATCACGCCTACGATACCCAAGGCGAGAATGACCCAGTCCAGCCAAATAAATTCTTGTGAAGACCAATTCATAGTTTTGCTTTCTTGTCTTTTTAAGTTATTGGTTTATTGTTAGTTGTTATTGATTGCTTTTCGCTTTTGTTAAGGGGAGTTTCCCCTGTGGTGCGACTTATTTCTTTCCCTCCTCTGCGCTGTCACCAGTCCAGAAGCGGTAAGCCACATGGCTGTAGTATTTCTCTCCGGGTTTCAAGTAGGGTGAAGGCCAGTTTTTCTTGTTGGGTGAGTCAGGATATTTTTGGCTCTCCAAACATACCGACACATGCTTGGGATATTGGATACCATGCTTGCAACTTACCCCAGTGCCCTGGAAGTTGCCGGTATACACCTGGACACCGGGCTCGTTGGTGTACATGGACAGGCCTATCTTGGTGACGGGCGAGTACAGCACAGCGCAAACTTTAGTGTCGTCGCCCTTGCCGTCTTTATAGGTGTTTAAACACCAGTTGTGATCATATCCTGTGGCATTCTTGATTTGGTCGAAGGTAGTGTCCACGATGGTCTCTTGGATTGCGTGGGCCTTGCGGAAATCCATAGGAGTGCCTTCTACAGACTTAATCTCACCGGTTGTCATATAGGTGCTGTCGGCAGGTGTATAGTTGTCTGCGTCGAGCCATAACACCATGTTCATACCCTCTTTCGACGGGTCTCCGTTCAGGTTGAAATAGCTGTGGTTGGTCATATTCACCACAGTCTCTTTGTCTGTTGTGGCATCAAATACGATATCAAGCGTGTTGTTGCTTAAAACCTTGTAGGTGGCGTGTGCTGTCACTTTTCCAGGAAAGTTATTGTCGCCATCAGGCGATACAATTGTCAGCACCAAGGTGGTGTCGTTGGGCTGCTCCGCATCGTATACTTGATACATCCATCCCGAAGGACCTCCGTGCAGGCAGTGCCCAAAATTGTTCTGAGGCAGTTGGTATTGCTTTCCTGCCACAGTGAGTTGTCCCTTGTTAATGCGGTTGGCATAGCGTCCTACAGACGAACCGTAATCGCTGGGCGAGTTGACGGAGTCCGTATATTGGCGCAGGTTGTCATAGCCCAGCACTACGTCGGTCGGCTTGTTATCGGCATCAGGAACGACGATGGATACCACACGCCCGCCAAAGTTGGTTATGCATACTTCCATGCCATTCTTGTTCTTCAAGGTGAAGAGGGCTGTCTTTTTGCCGTTGACGGTTGAGTCGAAGTCGGCAGGATTCAGGCCCGACGCTGTCTTTCCTGACTGCTGCCCGGACGCACAGGCTGACAAAAGCACAGCTGCGAATCCTAATCCGTAAATGGATGTCGTAAGGTTTTTCATTATTTTAAAGTTTTTAGTTGTTGAAAAGATTATCAATATGTTTTCAAGTCCCAAAACTACAATATAAATTTGAATTGGCAAAACATTTGTGGCAATTTTTCTCTTTATGGTGTCATTTTTACACTTAGAACTTGTGTATTTAACAAGAATAAACAAAAAGAGCCCTTGGAAC
>CALGHW010000471.1 GCA_937916075.1 uncultured Prevotella sp. | reverse complement strand
TTCAGTACGTCCTGTGCCGGCTCGGTCTCTGTGCTTACCACCTTGGCGCCATACTGCGTTGTCATCAGCAGATAAGAGATGCTGCCGTCGCCGTTGTCCTGCTGGCTGACCACATAACACTGTCCGTCGGCATACAGTTGGCCCACCACAGGCACGCCATAGCTGGAAGGCTCCTCCGACGGGGTATCTGGAAGTGGGGTGTCCGGGGTGGTGTCGTCCGTCAGGTCAAACTCGATGGTTTTCTCGCCGGCCCACTCTTCTCCACGGATAGTTCCGCTCAGCTCAAACTCGTCATTATAAGTGCCCTTGATATTGATTTTGTAATTCGCCTTCAGCTCATCTTTTGACACATAGGTATAGCTTTTGACCTGATCTCCCTCTGTCAGCGACACGGTGAGACTGGCCTCACCCGAGGCCTCCAACAGATACACGGGGGCTTCCAACCGCCAAACGCGGTTGTCCTCAGAGTCACGAGTCAAGTTTACCGTCTGACTTCCGATGCCTTCTGCATACGTGCCGTCCAGTTTCACATTGGCATATAGCGGTGATATGGCCAGCGAGACGCTCGTCACACCCGTTGGGATATTGTCGAACACCACACTCTGCAGCTGCATCACCTTGCGCTTCAAGGCAATTGTCAGCGTGTTGGTCTGGTCTTTTCCTAAGCTCACCGTGCTTTGAGCCACCATCAGTTCGCCGTGGTTCTTTCCTTCCCGCAGCTCCATAACGGAAGATGTAGAGGCGGAAGCCTGGTCGGGCAACTGGTAAGCGTCATCGGTAGCACCTGCCACGGCATACACGTGATACAGGCCCTTGGCCAGCTTCATGCTCATGTTTTCATCGGCAGAGGAGATGACCGTGGTAGCCACGCAACTGCCCTTTGAACTGAACACATAGACATGGACAGGAAAGCTCACCGTGGCATTTGCGCCGTTAGCTGTCTGTACGCGGGTCTTCACTACCAGCGTGCTTGTGGCTGATGCGGATGTCCCCGAATCGGGCTCATCGTCTTCAAGCATAATCTCCTTGGAACAAGAGGACAACAGGGTCATCATCATGACCATACAGACACAGAACCATCCCAAAGCTCTGTCTTTCATTAGATTTTTCTTCATATTAATAGAATTTTGGTAAATAAATAGATTTCGGAAAGAAAAAAAGAGAAGGAAGGGGCATTCTAAAACCTTCAATACCCCTTTCTTCTCCTTTATCAAAATCAAGAAAAGAAACAGCTTATTCAGCCTTCGGCTCTTCCGCCTGAGGTTCCGCGACTGCCTTCTTGGCTGTGCGGCGGGTGGCAGGCTTTCTGGCGGCCTTGGCCTTTTCCTTGTCTTTGTCCACCTTGGCCTTCAAGCGGTCCTCGGTAGCCTGCATCTTCTCCAGTTTGGTCTTCAGACGGAGTATCTCCTTGTCCTTCATCTCAATTTCATCACCTTGGTTTTTGATGGTGGTGAGCAGTCCGTTGAGCTCCTCATTGTCTATCTCCTCTGGGTAGAGACTGTTGACACGGTTGATGAAGTCGCCCAGGATATTCATATAGTTGGTAAAGGCGTCAAACGGGTCGCTGTAGATGCCACGGTCGAGCCCAACGTTGGAAGCCTTGGTAGTCATGAAGCGGAAGTTGTTGCTTGCCTGCAGGTAGTCCCAGTCCTGACATACGCGGGGGTCGTTGGCTATGCGCACCCGGTCGGCCACACTGTACAGTTTGTTGAAAGCCTCCCGCTGCATGGCATTGCCCAGCCAACAGCTCACGTCGCGCTCCTCGTCCACCCATGACAGTGTGTCGGGCACAT
>CALGHW010000470.1 GCA_937916075.1 uncultured Prevotella sp. | reverse complement strand
AGGATATGGGGGCCACACCGATGCCTTATCTCTACAGCTGCGACATCAAGAAGGACGCCGAGACCGACCTGTATGTCACCTATACCAGCTACACCGAGATATACTTAGGCGGTGCCCACGGCAGCCACACGGTGGAAGGCGCCACCTTCCGCAAGACCGACGGCCGACGCTTTGGCTACGACATGCTGCGCAACACGGACAGCGACGCCTTCCACAAACTTATCAAGGAGGGACTCATCCGCTATTTCAACACGGGCACCACCTTGGCTGTCAAGACCGACGGGGAACTCAAAAACTGTCTGCTCGTGGAGGACGACGTGAACTATCTGCCACTGCCCCGCACGGCCCCTTACTTGTCGAAAGACGGTGTGACCTTCATCTACCAGAGCTACGAGATAGCCTCCTATGCCGCCGGTATGCCTACCTTCACCATCCCCTTCGATCAGGTGAAACCCTTCCTTACTGAAACGGCCAAAAAGATGTTGGGCCAATGACGGCGACGCTCCTGATTCTTGCCCTCACCGTCGTGATGTTCATCATCGGCCGGGTGCGGTCTGATGTCGTGGCCCTCTGCGCCTTGTCGGCCCTGCTGCTCACGGGCATCCTCACCCCCGAGGAAGCCTTTGCCGGCTTTTCCTCCTCGTCATCATGATGGTGGGCCTCTTTGTCGTGGGTGGCGCCATCTTCCAAACGGGACTGGCCAAGGCCGTGAGCCAGAAAATCATGAAGCTGGCCGGAGGCAGCGACCTGCGTCTCTTCCTGCTCGTGGTCGTCGTGACGGCGGTCATCGGGGCCTTCGTCAGCAATACGGGCACCGTGGCCTTGATGGTGCCCATCGTGGTGAGCATGGCCACACAGACCGGCACCCGGCCGGCCCGCCTGCTCATGCCCTTGGCCTTTGCCAGCAGCATGGGCGGTATGCTGACGCTCATCGGCACGCCGCCCAACCTCGTCATCCAGGACACGCTGGCCCACGGGGGCTACCAGCCGCTCAAGTTCTTCAGCTTCTTGCCGGTGGGCTTGGTCTGCATCGCGGTGGGCATCGTGGTGATGCTGCCGCTCTGCCGCCTGTTTCTCAACAAGAAGCGGGGACAGGACCCACAGCACTCCGGACAGGACAAGACGCTCGATGACCTCGTGGCTGAATACCACCTGGCCAGCGGCGTGCGACGGTATCTCATTACCGAGATGTCCACCATCCGGGAAAAGAGCGTGGCCGAGCTGAACCTGCGCAACAGGTACGGACTGTCCATCCTGGAAATCAGAAACGAGAAGACTGACCGCAGCGGACTCATCCGCAACGTCACCCAGAGTCTGGCCAGTCCGGAACGGCTGCTGTCGGCCGGCGACATCATCTATCTGATGGGCGACAAGCAGCAGATGCAGCAGTTTGCCCGCGACGGCCGGCTGAAGAAGCTCGACACGGGCAACCTTGACTTCTACGAGTTAGGTATCGCCGAGATTGTGCTCATGCCGGAGTCGAAACTGACGGGCACCACCGTGCGCCATTCCGGATTCCGGGAGCGGTATAATATCAATGTGCTGGGCATCCGGCGCAACAAGGACTACCTGCTCAACCAACTGCCGGAGGAAAAGCTCCGGGCCGGCGACGTGCTCCTCGTGCAAGGTACCTGGGACAACATCGCACAACTCGACCGGGAAGAGGACGACTGGGTGGTGCTGGGACAGCCGGCCCAAAAGGCGCAGGAGGTCATACTGAACTACCGGGCACCCGTGGCGGCGGTCATCATGCTGCTGATGGTCATGGCCATGGTGTTCGACTTCATCCCCGTGGCGCCGGTGACGGCCATCGTCGTGGCCGGACTGCTCATGGTGCTCACAGGGTGTTTCCGCAAGGTGGAGGATGCCTACAAGACCATCAACTGGGAGAGCATCGTGCTCATCGCGGCCATGATGCCCATGTCGGTGGCCTTGGAGAAGACGGGCACGTCGGCACTCATCTCCCACTCATTAGTGTCGGCGCTCGGGGCGATGGGACCCACGGTGCTGCTCTGCGGCCTTTACTTCACCACGTCGCTGCTCACCATGTTTATCAGCAACACGGCCACCGCCGTGCTCATGGCGCCCATCGCCATGACGGCGGCCACGGAGATTGGGGCCAGCCCCTATCCTTTCCTCTTCGCCGTGACCTTGGGAGCCAGCATGTGTTTCGCCTCGCCGTTCTCCACACCGCCCAACGCCTTGGTGATGCACGCCGGCGAATACACCTTCAGCGACTATGTGAAGGTGGGACTGCCGCTGCAGGTTATCATGGGTATCGTGATGACTTTCGTGCTGCCACTGATTTTTCCGTTCTGACCTTCCGCTGAGACATAAAAAAGCGTGGCTGTAGGATTGCTTCTTACAGCCACGCTTTTTTATGTTCCTTTTTCTTATTTTCCGCCCGCCACCTCCTCCTGCACTTGTCCAAGGCGGTAAGTGACGATGCCCGCCTCGAAAGAGGTGTCCAGCACTTGCACCACGGCACTATCCCCGCCCGAACGACGCCCGGCATAGAGCCTCAACACATCGAAACGCCTGAGATACCGTTTGCCGTCAGCCTCATCCACATAGGTGTATTTATTGAGCGTCGTCTGCTTTAATGTCCTGTGTATCTCTGTTTTCTCACCTTTCACTATCGCCTCAAAGTTTTCTTTCTCGATACCAAGCGTCAAAACCTTCCAGCCTGAAAGATTCAGTTTCGCCGGTTTCTTCTCAATATGCTGTTCCAGGCATTGCTGTTCCTTATTGTAGGAGAAATGGATGATGGTGCCATCCATGATTTTCCGGATGATACTGTCGATGATTTCCAACGGCACCTGATACCACTCCGTAGCCTCATGCAGTTCGCCCTTGCCGTCGGTCACCATGAAACGGAAATTTACCTCTCGCAATACCTGGTGCACCAAGTCCTCAAACTTCTGAGAGTGCATGTTCACAATCTTGTAGGTACTCACAATCTCCACAGGAGCCATTAGGTAAGTTGGCTCATGCTCGGCGTTAGCCACACGCTCCTCCACACTGTTGGTCGAGAAACCTATCTTATAGAGATTCTTGACATGCTTAATCTCAGGATTCTCCGACTTCGAGCGAAGCACATAGATATACCCCGTCACCTTGTCCTCATTTTTCACATCGTCGTGGTTGAAGAATTTCCCTTCTGTCTCCTCTTGTTTCTCGGTGATGGCATAACCACTGGCCACCACGCTTTTGCGCAAGGTTTGAAGGTAGACATCCGACTCCGTGCCATTCTCGTAGATACAGCGTGTTCTCCCATCGGGCAAGCCGTTGGCCCCCTTCCTCTTTTCCAATATCTTGCAGAGGAGCACCATCTGTCCATCCGCCAAGTAGAAGCGGCCTTCCGAAAGACTCGCTGTCTTGTTGATTCTCTGCAACTGTCGCTTGCCAGTCTTCAAGTCTTGGTGTATCTGGGCAAAGAGAGGTTTGAACTGTGCGAAGTCCTCGCATAGCTTTCTTTGTGCCACATAGTCGGGCGCATCCTTCTTCGCCTTTATCACGCTTTTCATATCCGTTGGGATGTCGAAGAGCCTTGCCTCTTGATAAGATACGTCCATCAAAGGGTCGGCAAATATATCTTCCAGTTCTTTGTCTATATCCATTGGTTGCTGTGAATCATAAAATGTAACTTAATCCATCAAGTACCACAGGCCTTTTTTATCCCAACAAGTGATACTCGTCATATTGGCGAAGGCTGTCATTCGCCTTGACCCGCAAACTTTTCAGCGAGGCGGCTGCCAGTTTTTCTTTTAGCCCGTGAGCCATACTGCTTGGCTCACGACCGTACTCAGCCACCCACTTGTTTACTTCAAGCAACTTCTGTGCCATCCTGTCGTCGGGTGTCGGTGCCTTGGGCTTCGGGCGCACGTCAGCCAACAGCGGGTCGTCAAATATCTCTAATAATTCTTTTGGCCAATCCATCCTTTTTTCAATGTTAAATGTTTAATTACTTCTCCGGTTCATATTCCAGTCCCATCATCTTGCGAATCTTCAGGTTCTTAATTTTTTGGAAAGCGGCAGCCAGTTCTCTTACCTTTGGGTCTGGGGCGTTGATGTCTGGTCGTTGACCTTTGTGCTCCTCCACCCATTTCTTGTAAGGCCCCTTGAATAGCACGATTGCCTGTTCCAGGGTCATGTCAAACTTCTGTTCCGCTATCGTGTCCTGGATAATCTTCAAGGTTGACTTATCGATGTTTTTCGAAAGCATCTCATAGGCACGCTGGAACGGATTGATGGTTTCGATGAGGTTGATGCTCAGCTTGTCGATGTTGACCATGCGATTGGCGAGCTTGATGAGCCGGTTGCCTTCCGACTCTCGTTCCCCGTCACTGGCGGAAGCGTCGAAGTCGACAGGATTGCCCTTGTCGTCCACAATGTTGTTGCCCTTGACGATGGTGTCGAGCAAGAAACGCTGGCGCACCTCTTCCACTTCCTCTTCCGTCAGGTCGGGATACTTCTCTCGAATCACCTTGGGTATCAGATACTTGGTGAGGGTCTCGGCTGTAGTGTCGCCGCTGATGGCTTTCACCACCAAGTCGTCTTGTAGCACGCTGGCCTTCAGGTCGTCCAACTGCTCTGCAACAATCATCTTGGTCTTGGCGCTCGACAGGGGTTTCAGGCCTTCCACTATCAAGGTACGGGGGTCGAGCGGACTTTTCTCTTCGCCATCCGCATCCTTCACGGTCTTGAAGTGCCAGCTGGGCGCCATCACTTGCTCCATCAAGAGCGAGGCGGTGATCGCTTTCAAGAAATCATTCACCGCAACCTTTACATCGGGTTGGTCGGCATCGGGCATTCCTATCATGTTGACGAACTTGGCTGTCTCCTTGCCCTCGCAGTCTCTCGTACAGCGACCGATGATTTGCACCACTTCGGTCAGCGAGCCACGCACACCGATGGTCAAGCACTCCTCGCACCACTGCCAGTCGAAGCCCTCCTTTGCCGTGCCCAAGGCGATGATGATATCGATGTCGTCACGGCGCCTCATTCTTTGCAGATAGCCTTGCACGAGGTTGCGGGTCTCGGCATGGTCTTCCACAAGGTCGGCTACCTTCAAGAGTCTGCCGTCCTGGGTTCTGACACTGTAGATGCCTCCGTTGTTATAGTCGCGGCTCTCCACCGTCCCGATAATCTTGATGATTTCGCCCACCTCAGTGTATTTCGACAGTCCGGTATGGGCACGTGAGTTGACGCTCGGTATATGGATGATGGTCTTCTTGTGGGTGTCGAGCACCTCTGCGATATGGTCGAGATAGCTGCCGTGATAGAAGTGGTAGCCCAAGACGAGGTTCTTGAGATAGCGGTAGCCGTTGAGCTGCTGATAATAGTTGTAGGTTACAGGATAGAAGCGTGCCTCGTCCTCGGCTCTTAATACGGGCACGCCGTCACCACGGAAGTAGCTGCCGGTCATGGCTACAATATGCCCTGTGGAGTTGTTCATCACCCGGCGCACGATGTCGCCCAGTCCACTGTTCACGTCGGCACTGGTATGGTGGAACTCGTCGATAGCCAGAAGGCAGTCGTTGAATTCCTCATCGCTTATCTCCTTCATGCCATTGCGTAGAGTGGCATGGGCGCAAACGAGTATCTTCGCCTTGTCTTGATGAAAGAACTCGACAAATCGCTTCGCCTTACCTTCCTCACTGATGTTCTGATTGGTATTGGGGTCTTTGACAGCACAAAGGTTGTATTTGGGAGCCACCTTCCAGTCGGCGAAAAAGCCAGACTTCATTAATTCGGTGTTTTGGAAGGAGCGCCCGATGCTTTTCTCGGGTACTGCCACCACTACTTTCTTGATGCCTTGGTTAGCCAACTTGTCCAA
>CALGHW010000469.1 GCA_937916075.1 uncultured Prevotella sp. | reverse complement strand
AAGCTTTTTTTATATACTTTTCTACCAGTTCATTCTAAATCCGAAACTTGAGAACTATATAAATAATTGCCATTGGATGCCACACGTAGCTGCGCATTTACAACTATTGCCATACAGGAAAAGACGGATACTAAAAAGAATGTTTTCATTGTGGTTGATAATAAATTTAAAGATACAAGACTTCCTCCACACCGTGACCCACACAATCGAAATGAGTCACGATGCAAAGATAAAGAAAAAAAACATATATGCAACGGTTTTTTATGGAAAAGATACACACAAACAGTCTTTTCCGTCAGTTCAGCCTTGCCGCATCACCGCGTCACGGCTATCTTGACGACAGCCGGCCGGCCTTTCTGTTTTTCTTTTTAAGCACCCTTTTGAAAGAAATCGCTCCAAAAACTTGCAGGAATACTTAAAAATCCGTACTTTTATGACAGATTCAACAATAACCCTACAAAACATACAAACATTCAAGAGACATGAAGACATTTATCAACGTAGAGGATATCGGCAACCTCACACAGGCCCTTGCCGAGGCACAAGAGGTAAAAAATAACCGTTTCGGATATCAGGAGCTGGGCAAGAACAAGACACTGCTCATGATTTTCTTCAACAACAGTCTGCGCACCCGACTGAGCACCCAAAAGGCGGCCATGAACTTAGGCATGAACGTGATGGTGCTCGATGTCAACGCCGGCGCCTGGAAGCTGGAGACGGAGCGGGGTGTCATCATGGACGGCGACAAGAGCGAGCACCTGCTGGAGGCCATCCCCGTGATGGGCAGCTACTGCGACCTGATTGGCGTGCGCAGCTTTGCCGGACTCACCGACCGGGAATATGACTATGCCGAGACCGTGATGCAGCAGTTTATACAATACAGCGGCCGACCGGTGTTTGCCATGGAGACGGCCACGGTACACCCTCTCCAGGCCTTTGCCGACCTCATCACCATCGAGGAACACAAGACCAAGGCCCGGCCCAAGGTGGTGCTGTCATGGGCTCCCCACTGCCGCGCCCTGCCACAGGCCGTGCCCAACTCGTTTGCCCAGTGGATGAACGCCGCCGACGTGGACTTCGTCATCACCCAGCCTAAGGGCTATGAGCTCGACCCCAAGTTTGTGGGCAACGCCCGGGTGGAGTATGACCAGATGAAAGCCTTAGAGGGAGCCGACTTTGTATATGCCAAGAACTGGAGTTGTCCGGGCGTGACCTGTCCCGAGGACTACGGCAAGATACTGAGCAAGGACATGACGTGGACCATCGACGAGGCGCACATGGCCGTGACGGACAACGGAAAGTTTATGCACTGTCTGCCCGTGAGACGCGGACTAATCGTGACCGACAACGTGATAGAAGGTCCTAACTCGCTGGTCATCCCCGAAGCCGCCAACCGTGAGATTTCGGCCGAGGTGGTCATCAAGCGGATGCTGGAAAGCCTCTAACGACGAGCCTATACAGCAAAATGCGGAAATACAGAGCTTTCATGTTCTGTATTTCCGCATTTTGCTGTTGTAAGCCCCATTCCGTCCTTGTTTTTAGGGGTCCAGACAGAACCGCCGGGTCACCGTGCCTCCATAGGTATTGAGGGTGACGCATACCGAATCGGCCGTTATCTCCTGACAGGGTATGCTGACATAACACTTGGACGAATAATATTCGGGCACCCCTCCCTGGTCGTGGTAAAAACGGAGACAGGCCGTGGTGCGCCGGTCGGGATGGGTCACAATGCCTTCCAGGACCATGCCCACCCGGTGCAGTTTCTCGTCGCTGTCGGTCTTCCCCACCTTCAGGTACATACCGATATTGACATAGCGCCCATTGCGACTTTTCCACATACTCTCAAATGTCACGGGATCGGTCTTGACCCCTTCCTTGAAGTATTCCGCAGGATGGAGCGACAGGGTGGATATCGCCGAGAGAGCCACCGGGACTACTGTAGCAGGAGTGCCTTCCACTTTGTTATAATACAGCACAGCCCGGTAGACGCTGTCGGCCGTGGTAATCCATTTGGCCTCCGCCGGAGTCTGGAGCGTAAGCTCCTGGCCGTCGTCGGTCAACACCCGGTCTATCCGCTTGCTACCGTCGGCATGGGCCTCCACAAAGTCGGCCTGGGTGAGCGACAACTCGCCCTCTCCCTTGTCATAACTGTCGGTCTGGCAGGAGGAAAAGAGCGGCAACAGTAATACCAGAAGCGCAAGACAGGAGACATCAACAGCCCATTTTTCAACTTTCATTTTTACGCTTCAGCTTTCAAGAAGTTCCTTGCCGGATTGGCATACATGGTCAAGATTCGCTCACGGAGATAAGCCTCATCCTTGTTGGGCACATCCGTAATCTTGGCCAGTTGTCCGGCCACGTAAGCCTCAAAGCGGGCCTTGTCCTCGGCCGTATACTGGTCGGCATGGGCCTCGGTGCCTTCGAGCAAGTCCAAGGCGATGAAATTATTGGGATAAAGCCGGTAGCCACGGTGAATCTCATGATCCATGTGACGGGCCACAGTGGCAAACAGTTCGCCCTTGGGCATATCGGCCGGCAGCGTGTCGAGCAGCGTGTCGATACAGGGGGCACAGTGGTAATGAATACGTCCCTTATAGCCCATGATGCCCCTCTGCATACTCAGTACATCGTCCTGTTTGGTCTTCTTCCATCCCTCCACATCACGCTTCAACTGAAACTCGCGGGCCTTGAGCCAGTCGCAGGGGTCGTACTCGTATGAGATAGCCAGCGGCACGATATGCAACTGGCGCAAGCGGTCGGCGACCGAGCCGCTGCCGCCCATGGCCATCATCTTCAGGATAGACTGCTGGGTGCGGTCGTCGCTGTCCTTGGCCCGTCCCTCGCGCTGGGCTATCCAGATATTGTCGTTCTTCTCGCTGATGACATAGTGCATATAGTCCGACAAGCGCTTGCTGGCCACCAGCATCTCCCGGATACCGACACTACGCTCCACGATAAACGACTTATTGATTCTCACCAGGTCCTTAATCCAGGGAGCGGCCAACAGATTGTCGCCGATGGCTATCTCGCAGGTGGTGGTGAAGCCTGAGTCAATCAAGAGCACATCGAGCAGGGCCGAGTCGAGCACGATGTCACGATGGTTGCTCACAAAGGTATAGCGACGGCTGGTGTCTATCTGGCTGACATCCATGTCGCACCCCGTGCTGGCCTTGGCGAGCAGGTCTTTCAAGAAGCCGTAACAGAAGGCCTTCTGAAAGTCGAGCAACGTCTTGCACTGCCGCATCTTGGCCACCAGGGCCTCGAAGGGCACACCGGGAAAGACGTGGGCCGCCACAGCCTTAAACTGCGGGTCGGCCGCCAGACGGTCGTATACCTGTGGAAGCTCTTCCGGCTCAAACGGCCGGATGGAGTCGAATTGGGAGGGTATGTTCATGGTTCTCTCTTGTGTTACTTAAACTGGTTTTCCACAATCTCAGTCAGCACGTCGGTGATATTCAGTCCGGCGGCCTTCACCTGCTGGGGAATAAAGCTGGTGGGAGTCATGCCTGGCGTGGTGTTGATTTCGAGCATGTTCACCTTGTCCACCGTCTCGCCGTTGCTGCCCTGTCCCTTGCTGATGATATAGTCGATACGGATGATGCCGTTGCAGTGCAGGATGTCATAGATGTGGCTGGTTATCTGGCGCACACGCTCGGTGGTCTCGGGAGAGAGGCGGGCCGGGGTAATCTCCTTCACCTGGCCGTTGTACTTGGCATTGTAATCAAAGAACTCGTTGCTCGTCACCACCTCAGTGGCGGGAAAGACAACGGCCTTGTCCTTGGTCTTGTAACATCCGATGGAAATCTCGGTGCCCTCCAGATAGCTCTCCACCATCACCTCGGGGCTCTCCAGCATGGCCTTGCGGATGGCGGGGGCCAACTGGTCCTTACACTTCACCTTCGACACGCCGAAGCTACTGCCGTCGGCTGCCGGCTTCACAAAGCAAGGCATGCCGATACGCGCCTCCACCTCGTCGTCGCTCACAATCTCCTCGTAACCCTTGCGGATGAGCAGGCTCTCGGCCACACTCACGCCATAGCTACGCAGATACTGATTGAGCACAAACTTATTGAAGGTCAAAGCTTCAACCAGCACGCCACTGGTGGAATAAGGCAGGTCTATCAAGTCAAAATAACCTTGCAGGATACCGTTCTCACCCGGGTCGCCATGGATGGTGATATAAGCATAATCGAAAGCGACAACGGTCTTGTCGGGCTTCACAAACGAGAAGTCATTGCGGTCGATGCGGGCGGTGGTTCCGTCTTCCAGCTCCACATGCCAGTCTTGTCCCTTTACATCTACTATATAAATATTGTAACGTTCCTTGTCAAAAAACGAATAGAGTCCCTGTGCCGACAAGAGCGACACGTCGTGCTCTGACGAATTACCGCCACAGACGATGGCGATGTTTCTTTTCATCTGATTCATAATCAATGTATGCTTTTATATTTGTTGTTTTTCTCAGTTCTTCACCCCCGCGATATAGTTTCTCCACTTGTCTATCAGGGCCTCCAGGTCGGCAGGCAGTGTCGAGGTGAAGTCCATCTGCTGATGGGTGGTGGGATGGACAAAGCCAAGGGTCTTGGCGTGCAGGGCCTGGCGCGGACAGAGCTTGAAGGCGTTGAGCACAAACTGGCGATAGCTGCCGGTGCGCTCGCCCCTCAATATCTCGCATCCGCCATAACGCTCGTCGCTGAACAGCGGATGCCCGATGTGCTTCATGTGGGCACGTATCTGATGAGTGCGTCCTGTCTCCAAGATGCACTCCACGAGTGTCACATAGCCAAAGCGCTCCAATACCCGGTAGTGGGTGACGGCACTCTTGCCGATGTCAGACCCCGGCGGGAATATCGCCATGCGCAACCTGTCCTTGGGGTCGCGGCCTATGTTGCCCTCGATGCGGCCCGTGTCTTCGGTCATGTTGCCCCACACCAATGCCTGATAGCTGCGGTGGGTGGTCTTGTTGAAGAATTGCGCACCCAGTTCGGTCTTGGCCTCGGGGGTCTTGGCTACCACAAGCAGTCCGCTGGTATCCTTGTCGATACGGTGTACCAGGCCCACCTGAGGGTCGTTGGGGTCGTATGACGGCAAGTTGCGCAGATGCCATGCCACGGCATTGACCAGCGTGCCGTGGAAGTTGCCGCATCCCGGGTGGACCACCAGTCCGGCCGGCTTGTTGACCACCATCAGCTGGTCGTCCTCATACACGATGTCGAGCGGGATGTCTTCCGGCTCGATGGTGGTGTCATAGTGCGGACGGTCGAGCATGAGCGTCACGATGTCGCCAGGGCGCACCTTGTAGTTGCTCTTCACGGGCCTGTCGTTCACATGCACAAAGCCTGCCTCGGCCGCCTTCTGGATGCGGTTACGACTGGAGTGCTGCAACTTTTCCTGCATGAACTTGTCCACCCTGACGGGAGTCATGCCCCGGTCGGCCTCGATGCGGAAGTGTTCATAGAGCGATTGTTGTCCTTCATCTTCTTCCTCAGTCAGGAAGATGTCGTCTATTTCTTCTGCCATGATTCTTTTTAGGGACAAAGATAGTGCAAATGAATGAAATGACAAAACGATTCTCACTCATTTTTACTTCCTTTTCAGGGCCGTATCTGGCCTTCACCTTCTATCAGCCACTTGTAAGTAGTGATTTCCTCAAGTGCCATCGGGCCGCGCGGGCCTAACTTTTGCGTGCTGATGCCTATCTCGGCTCCCAGGCCAAACTGGGCTCCATCGGTGAAGCTGGTCGGGGCGTTCCAATACACACAGGCCGCGTCCACCTGGCGCTGGAACAGGCGGGCCGTCTCCTCGTTGGCCGTGACGATACACTCGCTGTGCCCTGAGCCATAGCGGGCGATGT
>CALGHW010000468.1 GCA_937916075.1 uncultured Prevotella sp. | reverse complement strand
ACATTATTCTATAACGGCAACTGGAACCTTTTCGACCAGATACTGCTCTCGCCCGCCCTGCTCTGCCGTGACGGCAAGAAGGACTACGCCACGCTGAAATACTTCAAGCACCAGATATTCCGCCGCGACTACATGATTCAGCAGGAGGGCAAATACAAGGGCTCGCCCAAGCGCACCACGGCCGGAGGCATCTGGCTCGACGGATTCAGCGACCACTTGCCCACCCTCGTTTACCTGATTAAAGAGAAGAAATAAGGCCATGCCAACAACTGACATCGAGCGCCACCCCTTCCAGCCGTTTCTGCCGCCCCACGCCCGGCTGCTCATGCTGGGCACCTTTCCCCCGGCGGCACGGCGGTGGTGTATGGCTTTTTATTACCCCAACTACCAAAACGACATGTGGCGCATCTTCGGCCTCTGTTTCTTCGGAGACAAGAGCCACTTCCTGATAGAGAAAGAGAAGCGTTTCGACCTCGACGCCATCGTCAGTTTCTTGGAAGAGAAGGGGGTGGCGCTCTATGACACCGCCACCCGCATACGCCGCACCAAGAACACGGCCTCAGACAAGGATCTGGAAATCGTGGAGCCTACCGACCTCGACGCCTTGCTCCGGCAGATACCGTTGTGCCAAGCCGTGGTCACGGCAGGCCAACTGGCCACCACGCTCTTCTGCCGCCACTATGGCATCGCCGAGCCCAAGGTGGGACAGCACACGGACTTCTCCTTCGACGGCCGCCCCATGAGGCTTTACCGCATGCCCAGCTCGTCGAGAGCCTATCCGATGCGGGCCGAGCAGAAGGCGGAATATTATGAAAAGGTGTTTGAAATCATCAAGCATCCCAACGACAAACCCTAAAAACCGCATAGACAACATGACAATCATAGGAGTAGCCGGAGGCACAGGTTCCGGCAAGACTACAGTAGTAAAGAAAATCGTGGAGGCCATGCCGCCCCACTTTGTGTCCGTCCTTCCGCTCGATGCTTATTACAACGACGAGTCGCAGGCCACACCCGAAGAGCGCAAGAACATCAACGTGGACCATCCCGACGCCTTCGACTGGACGCTCTTCACGGAGCATGTGCGCAAGCTCAAGGCCGGCCACGCCATTGAGATGCCCACCTATTCGTATGCCGAGTTCAGCCGCCTGCCCGAGACGGTGCACATCGAGCCGCGCCCCGTCATCATCGTCGAGGGCATCATGGTGTTGCTCAACAAGAAGCTGCGCGACATGATGGACCTGAAAATCTTCGTGGACACCGACTCCGACGAACGCCTCATCCGCAACATCCAGCGCGACGTGGTGGAACGCGGACGGACGCTCGAGATGGTGCTCGACCGCTATCTGCGCATGAAAAAGCCCATGCACGAGCAGTTTATCGAGCCCACCAAGAAGTATGCCGACCTGATTATCCCGCTGGGCGGAGAAAACAAGACGGGTATCGAGATTCTTAAAACATATATCGAGGGCATCGTGGCCCACAGCAAATAGTCACACGACTGTCCCTCACATGCCAAAGCCCCCGGAAGTGACACCATCACTTCCGGGGGCTTTGCTATTTTCCCGGTGACACCAAGGAAATCATTCAGCACCGTGGACCGCTACTTAATCTTGTCGAATCCCTCACCAAACACACCGTGGCAATAGGTCTGCGAAATCATGGCGTTAGGGTCGATGCGCTTCACATAGTTGAACACATCCTGCGACTCATACTTACGGGTCAGCACCACGAGGATGTCCACCTCCTTCTGCGAATACCATCCCCGGCCCTCTATCAGCGTCACACCGCGGTTAACCTTGTGGTTGATGGTGTCGGCTATCTTCTTGTATTCCTTGGAGATAATCAGGAACTGCACTGTCTGGCGCGTACCGTTGATGATATAGTCGCACACATAACTGGCCACCAGCGTGAAGGCCACACCGTAGACGATGGTCTCGACACTGTGGAAGAGCAGATAGGACGAGGCGATGATGGAGCAGTCGATAAACTGCATGGCCCTACCAAAGCTCATGCGGAAATACTTGTTGAGCAGGGCAATGATGATATCCGTGCCACCGGTGGAACCGTTGTGGGCGAAGACCAGCCCCAGACCCGCACCACCCATCGCACCGCCGATGAGCACATGCATAAACTTGTCGTCGCCGGGCGTGATGATGGGGTAAGCCTCAAAGAAGGGCTGAAACGCTCCCACCAACACCGACATCATGCCCACACCGATGATGGTGCGCACGATAAACTGGCGGGTCAGCGCCTTCAGGGCGATGAGCAGCATGGTCACATTGAGCACCAGGATGGACACACCGGCCGGAATACCCACCGCATAAAAAATCAGGGCCGACAAACCCGACACGCCTCCCATCACCACCTTCTCCGGCAAGATAAACGCAGTATAGCCAATGGAGTAAGACAGGATACCCAGGAAAATGAAAAACAAGTCCTTCAACTGCTGGCGTGAGGCAGCCGCATGGACAAGATAGCCAATAATTTTCATATCGTATTATATTTGTCTGCAAAGTTAACTGATTTTCAGACATACGCCAAAGAAAAAACAGACTTTCACACCTGCAGACTCACACGACCAACTTACCATAAGAAGTCAGACTACTCCACTAAATGACCTTACCACTCCGCGGCAAAAGAGCCGCTCGGTTTTTGCCTACGTTTTACTGCTCGTTTCCAAAAATTTCCTTCAATTCCATGTTACTCAACTTGCCTATCCAGTTCTCACCCGAAGACACCGTCATTTCCGCCAAAGCGCGCTTGTTGTTAATCATATCATTGATGCGCTCCTCGAAAGTGTTTTTGGTGATAAAACGATGCACCATCACGTTTTTCTTTTGTCCTATACGATAGGCGCGGTCGGTTGCTTGAGCCTCAACAGCAGGATTCCACCAAAGGTCGTAATGCACCACATGAGTAGCCGCTGTCAAGTTAAGGCCTGTTCCCGCAGCTTTGAGCGAGAGAATAAAAATACGGTCAGCACGATTGGTCTGGAATCTGTCCACCATATCCTTACGCTGCTTGATAGAGCATCCTCCATGCAAGAACATCGGTTCTGTGCCTGTTCGCTCCGCAATAAACTGCTGCAGCATATCGCCCATTTCCTTAAATTGGGTGAAGATAATCACTTTCTCTCCATTTTCCCGAATAGCGTCCACCAAATCGAGCAACATCTCCGTCTTACCAGAAAGAGAAGGCACAAGCCTTCCATCTTTCAAATATTGGGCTGGATGGTTACAGATCTGCTTCAAAGCCAATATCATTTGCAGGATGAGTCCCTGACGCTCGAAAAGTTGCTTACTGTCTGTCTCATCCTTATCCAGAATAACCTTCATACTTTCATCCACCACCTTTTGATATAGGGCTGCTTGTGAAGGGGTAAGCGAAGCAAACTCGTCTTGCTCAATTTTGTCTGGCAAGTCGGTGATAATGGTCTTGTCCGTTTTCAGTCTGCGCATCATCACAGGCGAAGTTATTCGGCGGAATCGCTCTGCACACGCTGTACTTCCAAAATCCTGGATAGGCTTGACATACTCGTCATTGAAAGTCTTGGCTGTACCCAAATAGCCCTTGTTGGCAAAATCCATAATGCTCCAATATTCAGAGAGACGGTTTTCCACGGGTGTACCACTCATGGCTATATGCACCTCTGCCTTCAAGGAGCGCACAGCTTTGCTTTGTGCCGTATCTTGGTTTTTGATGTTCTGTGCCTCATCGATGACCACCACCTGCCATTTCCACTTCTTCAACAAGTCTGCATCTGAGCGGACCAAGCCGTAAGAGGTCAGAAGAATATCTTCCGAGAAAGCCTTCAGGTCACGCTTTGCGCCATGATACAGAAAGACCGACAACATCGGGGCGAAACGCTGAAGCTCCGCCTGCCAGTTGGCGAGCAAGCCTGTGGGAGCCACTACCAGAGCACGCTTCGCGCCTATGGCTCCATCATCCTTGAGTCGCTGCAAGAATGTGATGACCTGGAGGGTCTTGCCAAGTCCCATATCGTCGGCAAGGATACTGCCAAATCCCAATCGCATATTGTGATACATCCAGGCATATCCCCTCTCTTGGTAAGGACGCAACCGGGCATGGATGTCCTTGGGCACAGGCACATCATTCAAGGTGGTCCATTGCTTGATGAGTGCTTCCACCTCAGGAGTCAGCTCAACCCTGGCGCCCTTGTACTCGCCCGACAATGCCACTTGCAACATCCTTGCCGGCGTCATCTCCCGCTGTGAAGCAAAAGTTTTCTCTATTTTCTTCAAATCTTCCGCGCTCACATAGATATACTGCTGCTTGAATCGAACCAATCCTTCGGCAT
>CALGHW010000467.1 GCA_937916075.1 uncultured Prevotella sp. | reverse complement strand
TACAGATATTGGAAATCAAGGAGTTACATGATGTATAGCTGCAATGTGGGTTAAAGTTGCCTGATTACAAAGAGAAAGTTGCCTGATTTCTGGGAGAAACTTGGCAACTTTCTCTTTGTAATCAGGCAACTTTCTCATTCCAGCCGTTTCAGCCGCTCTGAAGAAAACTTTGGATGGATGTGAAATATCTTTATATTACAACACTTTTTTTCTTCCATCATGCAGGTTGAATTTATTGTCTTTCGGCCCTTTGCAAAAGAGGTTGCTTCACCAAGCGAAACAAAAGCCGGAGCCGTCGCTGGCTTTTGTACCTCATTTTTAAATCGTGTTAATACGGTCAGAAAAAGTATTTGAGATATTGAGTATGTGAAAAAAAAGTGCTAAATTTGCACGCAATAATTTCTTAAAATACCAATATGTCATCATTTATTGCAGATAAAATCGTGATGGACGGCCTGACTTACGATGACGTCCTGCTTATCCCAGCTTATTCTGATGTACTGCCCAAAACAGTAGAGTTGAAAACCCGTTTCTCTCGCAACATCGAGTTGAATATTCCCTTTGTCACAGCGGCTATGGATACCGTGACAGAGTCGCAGATGGCCATTGCCATCGCTCGTGAAGGCGGTATCGGTGTCATCCACAAGAACATGACGATAGACGAGCAGGCCCGTCAGGTGGCTATCGTGAAGCGTGCCGAGAATGGCATGATTTATGATCCTGTGACTATCCTCCGCGGTTCCACCGTGAAGGATGCGCTTGACATGATGGCCGAATATCATATAGGTGGTATTCCCGTCGTTGACGAGGAGAACCACCTGGTAGGTATTGTGACCAACCGTGACCTCCGCTTTGAGCGTCATTTGGACAAAAAGGTGGACGATGTGATGTCCAAGGAGAACCTTGTCACCACTCACCAGCAGACCGACCTTGCCGCCGCTGCACAGATTCTGCAGGAGAACAAGATTGAGAAACTGCCTGTTATCGACAAGGAAAACCATCTCGTAGGCTTGATTACTTACAAGGACATCACCAAGGCCAAGGACAAACCGATGGCTTGCAAGGACAGCAAGGGCCGTCTGCGCGTGGCCGCTGGTGTGGGCGTGACTGTTGACACGCTCGACCGTATGCAGGCTCTCGTGGATGCCGGTGCTGACGCCATTGTGATCGACACTGCACACGGACATTCTAAATATGTGATTGAAAAGTTGGTTGAGGCCAAGAAGTCATTCCCCAATGTGGACATCGTAGTGGGTAATGTGGCTACCGGTGCCGCCGCCAAGCTGTTGGTTGACAATGGCGCCGACGCCGTGAAGGTGGGTATCGGCCCGGGCTCTATCTGTACCACTCGTGTGGTGGCCGGTGTGGGCGTTCCCCAGTTGTCGGCTGTCTATGACGTGTACAGCGCACTGAAGGACACCAATGTGCCCCTGATTGCCGACGGCGGACTCCGCTACTCTGGCGATGTGGTCAAGGCACTGGCCGCTGGTGGCAGCAGCGTGATGATTGGCTCGCTGGTGGCCGGTACCGAGGAGAGCCCCGGTGAGACCATCATCTTCAACGGACGTAAGTTCAAAAGCTATCGCGGCATGGGATCGCTTGAGGCCATGGAGCAGAAGAACGGTTCCAAGGACCGCTATTTCCAGAGCGACACCAAGGAGGTCAAGAAGCTCGTTCCGGAGGGAATCGCCGGCCGTGTGCCTTACAAGGGAACTGTCCAGGAGGTCGTTTATCAATTGGTAGGAGGTCTGCGCTCGGGTATGGGCTATTGTGGTGCCGCCAACATCGAGAAACTGCACGACGCCAAGTTCACCCGCATCACCAATGCCGGTGTGCTGGAGAGCCATCCACACGATATCTCTATCACCAGTGAGGCGCCCAACTATTCGCGTCCCAATGACTAAAATACAATTTTAGATTATAATATAAGAAGAAACAATGAAAAGTAAATTTCTGCTTGCCGCCCTGCTCGCCTGTCCCTCACTGATGATGGGACAGACAGCGGCCGACCCCACGATCATGACAGTCAACGGTCAGCCTGTGCAGCGTTCCGAGTTTGAATATTCCTACAACAAGAACAATATGGAAGGCGTCATCGACAAGAAGTCGGTCGACGAGTATGTGGATTTGTTTGTCAATTACAAGCTGAAAGTGGCAGCCGCCCTTGACGCCAAGCTCGATACACTCTCCTCGTTCAAACGGGAGTTTGCCCAGTATCGTGACCAACAGATACGTCCCACGTTTGTCACCGATGCCGATGTGGAGCGCAAGGCAAGAGAGATTTACGACAATACCAAGACAAAGATTGGTCCCCGCGGACTAATCCGTCCCGCTCATATATTCCTGCACCTCGGCCAGAAAGCCACGGCCGAGGAGCAGGAAAAAGCCAAGACCCGTATCGACTCCATCTACAACGCCCTGAAGAAAGGGGCCGACTTTGCCCAGCTGGCCCGGCAGTGCTCGCAGGACCCTGGCTCGGCCGCCAATGGCGGACTGTTGCCCTGGATTTCCACAGGCCAGACCTACAAGGAGTTTGAGGACAAGGCCTATGCGCTGAAGGTGGGCGAGATGAGCGAGCCTGTGTTGTCGCCCGCGGGCTATCACATCATTCTGATGAAGGAGCGCAAGCAGCTGGAGCCTTATGACTCCCTGCGCACCTCCATACTCAAGTTTATCGAGCAGCGTAGGCTTCGCGACCGCATTGCCGACGAGAAGCTCGACTCGCTGGTAAGCCAGTCGAAAGGCTCGCTGACCAAGGAGGCCATTTTGGACCACCGCACCGACTCCCTTTCTGCCATTGACCCCGAACTGAAGAATCTGATTCGCGAATACCACGACGGCTTGTTGCTTTATGAAATCAGCAACCGCACCGTGTGGGACAAGGCCGCCAAGGACGAGGCCGGGCTGGAAGCCTATTTTAAGAAAAACAAGAAAAAATACGCCTGGGACGAACCGCGTTTCAAGGGCATTGCCTATCATGTGAAGAATGAGGCTGATGTCAAGGCCGTTCGTGACTGTGTGAAAAAGTTGAAGTTCGCCGACTGGAACGAGGCGCTCCGCAAGACCTTCAACAACGATTCCATCATCCGCATCCGGGTGGAGAAGGGTGTGTTCAAGAAGGGCGACAACGCCCTGGTAGACCGCAATGAGTTTAAGAAGGATACCACCGTCACTGCCACCAAGGACTATCCCATTGACGCCACCTATGGCAAAATACTGAAGAAAGGTCCAGAGGACTATACCGATGTGCGTGGCCTCGTCACTGCCGACTATCAGGATTTGCTCGAAAAGGAGTGGGTGGAAGCATTACGTAAGAAGTATAATGTGGTCATCAACCGTGAAGTGCTGAAGACCGTAAACAACCATAAGTAAGTACACATGATAAAATTGTGCAAGATGCGTTACCTTGCATTGGCCGCTCTGCCCTTGATGGGCTTGTGCTCCATGGCTCAGCCTGCCGATGAGGGCGATGTCGACGGACCGGACAATACGATAGATGAGGTGATATGGGTGGTAGGCGACGAGCCTATCCTGAAGTCGGACGTGGAGACCGCCCGGTTGCAGGCCGCTCAGGAAGGTACCCACTGGAGTGGCAACCCCGACTGCGTCATTCCCGAACAGCTCGCCCTCCAGAAGCTCTTTCTGCACCAGGCTGCCATCGACAGTGTGGAAGTGACAGAGAGCGACATCGCCTCCAGTGTTGACGAACAGCTCAATTATTGGATTGAGGCCGTCGGCTCGCGTGAGAAATTGGAGGAGTATAAAAAGAAGAGCATCAGCGAGATTCGCAACGAGCTCCACGATGCCATGAAGGACCGTATGCTCACCCAGAAGATGCGTCAGAAGCTGGTCGAGGATGTCAAGGTGACTCCTGCCGAGGTGCGCCGTTATTTCAGTGCCTTGCCACAAGACAGTCTGCCCTTTGTGCCTACAGAGGTAGAGGTGGAGATACTTACCCAGACCCCGAAGATAGAGCAAGAGGAAATCAACCGCGTCAAGGATGAGCTGCGCGATTTCACAGAGCGCATCAACAGTGGCGAGTCGTCGTTCTCCACCTTGGCCCGCCTGTATTCCGAAGACCCCGGAACGGCTCGCCGTGGCGGTGAGCTTGACTATACAGGACGTGCCATGCTCGACCCCGCCTTTGCCAGTGTGGCCTTCAGCCTGACCGACCCCAAGAAGGTGTCTAAAATCGTGGAGTCGGAGTTTGGCTATCATATTATCCAGCTGATTGACAAGCGTGGCGACAAGGTCAAGGTGCGCCATATCCTGATTAAGCCCCAGGTGTCCGAGGCGTCCATCAACAGCGCTTTGCTGCGTCTGGACTCTATCCGTCACGACATCCAGGCCGGTACGTTCACCTTTGAGCAGGGAGCTACGGTTATTTCAGACGACAAGGACACCAAGAACAATTACGGACTGATGTCCAACATCGTTGAAGGCACCCGCACCTCCAAGTTCCGTATGCAGGACCTTCCTTCCGAGGTGGCCCGTATGGTGGACACCATGACTGTCGGGCAGATATCCGCTCCCTTCCAGATGATCAACACCCGCGGCAAGACCGTGTGTGCCATTGTCAAGCTGAAGAGCCGGGTCAATGGCCACAAGGCCGTCATCACAGAGGACTATCAGACCATGAAGGACATCGTGCTCAACAAGCGGCGCGAGGAGAAACTCCACGAATGGGTGGCGGACAAAATCAAGTCTACCTATACCCGTCTGAACGACCGGTATAAGGATTGCAAATTTGAATATCAGGGCTGGATTAAATGAAGGTAAAGACTTTGACAAGACAATTATTCTGCGGGCATAGAGTCGTCATTCTGGCGGTTCTATGCCTGTTTGGACTCTGTGCGGTCCAGTCCAGATACGCCTCGGGCAAGCATGGGGCCAAAACTCATGCCTCGGGCAAGCGTAAGGCGCAGACCGGTGACACCCGGGTGTACCTGCTGCATGCCGACGAGTTGCATTATGATCAAATGCGCAATCCGGACGCCCAGATTCTCAATGGCAAGGTGGCTTTCCGCCACCAGGGCGCGCGGCTCTATTGTGACA
>CALGHW010000466.1 GCA_937916075.1 uncultured Prevotella sp. | reverse complement strand
GACCAGCAGCAAGAGCTCCACCAGTTTGCAGACAAGATAGACCAGCTCCTCGCCACCGGCTACGACCCGAAGCTCGACGACGGTGTGGGCAAGAACATCGCCCCACTGCAGAAAGCCGGCTTGCTGAGCTACGAGGTGCTCAAGGACGGTCCGCAAGAGAACACCCAGCTCAAGAAATATCTCCATGCCGACTGGTAAAGAGCGGGGGGTGAATAATGCTTTTGCCCCTTCGGGGCGAATGGCTGACGTTCCCTTTACCCAGGGCGCTGCCCTGGGCTAAGTGCAGGTTGCCCCTTCGGGGTGCACAGCGCATAACATGGACTACATAAGTATAGTCAGGCATGGACTATATAAGTATAGTTTGGCATGGACTATATAAGTATAGTTTGGCATGGACGGCGTATGAATAGACAGACATGAAATGACGATACAAAGGATTCAATCGGGCTGAAAGCCCAGTGAGCACATAGCCCAGGGCATCACCCTGGGTATAAAAGACAAACATCAATAAACGCCCTGAAAGGGCAAAAGCATTAAAAACATGGCACAATCATTAAGCAAAATATACATACATTTGATATTCCATATCAAATCCACAAGTCCTCAAATAAGGACTTGCGACTTAGAACGTGTGCATTGCTATATTGGGCAACTCGTCAACACAACAGGATGTACGGAAATAAGAGTTGGCGGTGTGGAGGATCACGTCCACATTTTATTCTTGCTGTCAAAAGATACAGCCATATCACATATAGTGGAAGAGGTAAAACGTAACAGTAGTAGATGGATTAAAAGTGTTGATTCATATTATCGCTTGTTTGCTTGGCAGAACGGATATGGAGCGTTTTCTGTCAGTCAATCTATTGTGGACAGGACATTGCAATATATAAGTACTCAGCGTGAACATCACAAGAAATGCTCGTTTCAAGATGAATATAGGAGTTTCCTAAAATTATATAACATACAGTACGATGAGAGCTATGTGTTTAGGGATTGATGTTTCTCGGGTGAATTTGATGCTTTTGCCCTTTCTGGGCGAATGGACGACATGCCATTACCCAGGGCGTTGCCCTGGGCTAAGTGCTTGTTGGGCTTTCAGCCCGCATGATGAAAAACATGGTGGTTCAAAGAAGTGTCGTAGTACAAAAAGTATTTAAATGAAATTAGACAATGATAGATAAATGGTTTGTTAATGATATAGAGACTGCATTGGCTGTGCAGGGAAGGGCTGTCGTGACGGATGCTCATGAGGAGGGGAAGTTCTTGCTGGGCTTTCTCCCTGATGATGTCGTGTTGCTGGATGTAGCCAGCACCGACCTGGACGAAATCAAGGCGAAGTATGAGGCGGAGACGCATCATGCCGATGAGAAAGTGGTGTTTTATACGCATCGCCCCAAAGCAGACTTGACCTTCCTCTTGGAATATGCCGAGACGACGGATTGCATCGTGCTCGACGACATGGAGGCTTACATCCGCAAGCATCTCTTCGAGGCTACGGGCATCAACACGCAATTGCCTAAGGCTGAATTGCTCGTGGCTGCCAAACTCGACAAAGGCAAGGACCTGAACTGGTGGAAGAGCGTGGCCATGGGGTTTGTCAAGCCGATGGACACAGACAAGCTCTTATTGGACTTGTTGGCTTCCCCTGCACAAACAGCCCAAGGCATGGACACCGATGTATGGCGACTCTTCTCGGAAGAGGTGTTTGCCTTGATGGGCAAACCTTATACCGAGCAACCTGCCTCCATGTTGGCTCAGACGGTGATGGATGTCATCTTCGATGGACTGGCAAACAACTCCATATCTGCCGAACTATTATCTATATATAATAGGTGTACCAGCAGCCATGCCATGGATGAGATGATGGCGGACTATATCGCCCGATATGTAGACCAGTTGGAGGGAGTCGATGCATTGAAAGCTCATCCCGACCATCCATTTACAGCATTGGACAATCGGTTGTTCATGCAATTGAGCAAGGCAGTGGAAAATGGGGAGTTCTTAGGCGAATATATCCAGTTTGTCGATGCCCGCACGAAGAGCAAGCATGCGGCAAACTACAAGGCTGAATGGCTGGAGGATGTGAAGACCCTCGTGGAATTTAAGACCGGTGACCTATACAAAATTACCTCGTTGCAGGATTTCGCCCTCTATTATCGAGATACATTTGCCAAGCTCGATACGGCGGTGCGCCATCTCTATGCGGCATGGTTGCATGACGAGAGTGTGCTGCGTCCTTTCCAGTTCCTGTATGAACAGGCAGAGAAAGAACTCTTGGACAAGTGGTTCTCCTTGGCAAAGGATTACGAACCTTCCCAGCAGGGATTGCTCAAGGAGAAGCTCTCGCAAGAGGGAAGAATCGCCATCTTGGTATGCGATGGATTGAGACTGGAAATCGCCGAGACCATCTATCAGCATTCGAAATCGAAGGTCGGCAACGACTATGCCTTTGCCATGCTCCCTTCGGTTACGGAGAATGGCATGAGCGCCTTGTTGGGCTGCGATGGTGTGGAACTTTCTGCCCAGAACCGCTACACTCACTTGAAGAGTGAGTTGCCAGGCGTAGAGGTGATGGATGCCGACAAGCTTAATAGTAGCGTTACTGCCCGTCAATTGGTTTTGATGTATGGCGACATCGACCAAGTGGGCGAGAAGAAGCAGTTGGCTGGATTGAAGGATATCAACAACTACGAGAAGGAGATAGCCGAGAAGATAGAGACGCTGCTCGGAATGGGATACAACAAGGTGTATGTCACCGCCGACCACGGTTTTGTCATCACGGGCATTCTGGATGAGGCCGACAAGATTCCTGTTCCAAAGGGTGAAATGATGAAGTTGGAGGAGCGTTTCAGTCTCGCCCATGAAGTATTGATTCCTGGCAACAGTGTGCCTCTTGTGGCTCGCCAGGATAACTTCTTGGGTTCGGAATATCAGTATTATGCCCAGTCGGACAAACCATTCCGCACCAAGGGAGCGTATGGTTATGCCCACGGAGGCTTTACCCCGCAGGAATGTCTCGTCCCTGTGTATGAGTTTGGCAAGGATGCCAGCGAGGAGGTGCTGGATGTCAAGATAGCCAACAAAAAGGATTTGCAAGCCGTAGGAGGTCAGTACTTCAAGCTGAAACTTCAGGCGGAGCAAGCTGCGGATAACGTATTCAAGCAGGAGCGACGCATGGAGATTCAGCTTTTCGATAGCGACAAGCTACAGTTGAAGCAAGTGGTGACCATCAAGCAAGGACAGTTGCTCGACAACAATGAGTTTGAGATGGCATCGTCGGGCAAGATGAAAGTGGTATTGGTGGATGCTGCCACCAAGCAACAGATCGATTTCTGTGAGGTGAAATCGTCATCTTCGCGAGACTTGGACGATTTGTTTTAAGCGGGCTGAAAGCCCAATAAGCAGAGTAGTTTTGTAAATACGGGCAGAAAGCCCAATAAGCACATAGCCCAGGGCGTCGCCCTGGGTAAAAACGATATATCAATGCGCCCTGAAAGGGCAAAAGCATAAGAAAAATAATGATAGAATTAGATAGAAAACTCCTGGACTTGTTCCAAGGATTTGTGGTGAGAAAGGACATCGTACGTGCCGTCAAGGTGGGTGCCAACGTACCCGTGTTCGTACTGGAATATCTTCTCGCCAACAGTTGCAGTACGGACGACGAGGAGAAAATCAAGGAGGGCGTGGAGAACGTGAAACGTGTGCTCCAAAAGCATTACGTGAACCCCGACGAGGCGAATGTGGTGCAATCCAAGATCAAGGAAGAGGGCTCTTACAAGGTCATCGACAAGATTTCCGTGCGCTTGGATGCCTCGAAGGATAAGTACTGGGCGGAACTGTCCAACCTGAATATCCGTGAGGCAAACATCGACGAGGGGCTTGTCACCCAGCATGAGAAGATGATGATGGGCGGCATCTGGGCCATCATCGACATCGACTATGATTCGAGCATGATGATAGGCAACAAGATTTATCCTTTCGTGGTATCCAAGATTCGTCCTATCCAGCTCTCCAACTTCAGCCTCGACCGTATCGTTGAGACTCGCAAGGAGTTCAGCAACGAGGAGTGGCTCAACGTGCTGCTTAGGAGTGGTGGTTATGAGCCAGAGTCGGAAGGCATGACGGAGCGCATGAAGATGCTTTTGCTCTCTCGCTTCATCCCCTTGGTGGAGGCCAACTTCAATATGGCGGAGCTGGGACCGAGAAGTTCAGGAAAGTCGTTCGTGTTTAAGGAACTCTCGCCTTACTCCATGCTCGTGAGCGGTGGACAGGGAACGGCTGCCTCTCTCTTTGTGAACAATAGTAACGGACAGATTGGCGCCATGGGCAAATGGGATGCCGTATGCTTCGATGAATCGACCGACGAACTCTTCAAGGACCGAGAGGTGGTGCCGCTGATGAAAGACTATATGGAGAGCGGTTCGTTTTCTCGTGCCGGCAAGTCGGGCGAGAAGTCGGCTAACGCTTCCATCATCCTCAATGGTAACATCAACCAGCCGGTGGAAACGGTGTTGCAAACGAGTCATCTCTTCAGTCCGTTCTCCGACAAGATCAGTGACGACACTGCTTTCCTCGACCGTATCGGTTTCTTCCTGCCGGGATGGGAAATTATGAAGTTTGCCCCTGCCAACTTCACCAATCACATCGGTTTCAGCACCGACTTCTTCAGTGAGATGCTGCACCATCTGCGCAAGGACAATTATACCAATGCCCTGGACGAATACTTCACGTTGGGCTCACAGCTCAGACAGCGAGACACCAAGCCCGTAAGGAAGACCGTATCGGGACTCATCAAACTGATGCACCCCGACGGCAATTTCACCAAGGAAGATATCCGCAAATATGTGACTTGGGCGATAGAGATGCGCCGAAGAGTGAAAGAACAACTGAAGCGCATCGGGGGCATGGAGTTCTGGGACACCAATTTCTCCTATATCGACAAGGAAACGCAAGAGGAAACTTTTGTCTCGGTTCCGGAGGAGCGTGGGAGCAACTTGATAGAGAATGCACCTTTGGCTCCGGGAACTTGCTATACGGCAACAAGCGATGGCGACAAGGTATCGCTCGTCAAGGTAGAGGTGATTACGATGCAAGGTAACGGTAAGTTGACCGTAAGCGGCACTTCCTCATTGGAAGTGAAGGAAGACATCCGCAACACCTATAATTATATCCGCGCCAATGAGAGTTCTATTCTCTCACAGAAGCACTCATTGATACGACTGGATGTGACGGTGCAGGTAACGGCTCTGTTGGGCACGACCCAAGTGGGAGGCATCGGTTCGGCTGTCTTTGCCGCCATCGTCTCTTCGGTGTTTGGGCGGAATCTGAAGCCTGCCTTGGGCATCATCGGCAACATATCCATTGGCGGTGCCATCGTGAGGGCTACGAATTTTTCTGATAGGGTATCGCTCTTGTCGGAAAACGGTGCCAAGACGGTATTGGTACCGATGGACAACTTGCAAGAGATGGCCACGTTGCCAGCTACGATTCTTGGCAAGACGGATGTGCCTTTCTATGGCAATGCACAGATGATGATACAAAAGATAATAGGATAAAAAATGAATATCAAGATGAACAGAAGAAAATTTTTTGACGGGATATGCTTGTTGCTGTTCCTGATGTGGTCGGCAGTCATTTCCGCCCATACCGAGCGCATGACCGTGGAAGGGCATCATGGCCAACTGGCCGTCACCATCGACCGGCCGGACGCCATTGACGGCAAGCGGAAGCTGCCGCTCCTCGTGCTCTGTCATGGCTTCGGTGCCAATCAGCACAGCCGGCTTTTCGATGCGCTGGCCGACAGCCTCTGCCGCAGGGGCATTGCCGTGTTGCGGTTTGACTTCAATGGCCACGGACAGAGTGAGGGACGCTTTGAGAACATGACCGTGGGCAGCGAGATAGCGGATGCCCGCTGCATCCTCCGCTATGCGTCTGCCCTGCCTTGGGTGGGCCGCATCGCCCTGGCCGGGCACTCTCAGGGTGGTGTGGTGGCCGCCATGACGGCCGGACAGCTGTCTGCCCGGCGGGAGAAGGACATCAAGCGTTTGGCGGCCTTGGTGCTGATGGCTCCGGCCGCCGTGCTCCGCGACGATGCGCTCCGGGGCAACACCTTTGGGGCCACCTATCGCCCGGAGAATCCGCCGGAATATATCCAGTTGCCGGGTGGTCGGCGTCTGGGTGGCGCCTATATCCGTGAGGCCGTCCGGTTGCCCATCTATGAGACAGCCCTCCACTACCAAGGGCCGGCGTGCATCCTGCACGGTGAGGCCGACCGGATAGTGCCCTATACCTATGGGCAGCGCTTCCATTATCTCATCAGGAAGAGCGAATGGCGGCTCCTGCCCCATGCCGACCATGGCTTCAAAGGACAAGAGTGCGAGGTGGCCCACTGGGTGGGGACGTTCTTGAGCCGGCTGTTCTTCTGACCGACAGGCGCGGAAGCACAGCCGGCCACACCGGTGAGGTTTTAAGTAGGGTGACGCTCAAGGCTCGTCCTTGTCACAGAATGACATGAAATAACGAATAGTAGGTAAAATCAAGTATAATTAGGCTGAATGTTTTGGTAAAACATAAAAACTTGTTAACTTTGCGCCCTAAAACAGAACTTTTGTGTCATATAGCTATGAAGGTCAGATTTAAAGATATATCAGAAAAGCTGAGAATATCCTCTCATGGTCTTTTATGGGTGGTGTTCTCCCTGCTTGTTTTGTGTCCGTCGACGCTCCTCGCACATGCCGTACCGACAGAGAAGATTATAGACAACCTCATGGACAAGGGCGAGCAGGCGTCCGGACAAGGGCGGTATCTGGATGCCATCAAGCATTTCCTCAAGGTGCGGCAGCTTGCCGATGAGAACAACATTGTCAATTACCAGTGCCTGTCGCGCTATGATATAGGCGTGTGTTACTTCCTGATGTCGGCACACGGCGAGGCTCTCCACAATTATTATGAGGCCTATAAGCTGTGTAAGAAAAACCATTTTGGATGGAAGCGGGAGTCGAAAATCGTCAATGGCATAGCCGGCGTGTATTTTGAGCAGGAGGACTACCACCGTGCCTACGACTTTATACAGCCTGTCTACCGTGAGGCCCTCCGACAGCGCGACACCCTCTCGATACAAACCTTTGCCACCGACCTGGCCCTCATCTGCAACAAACTCGGCAGGTTTGGTGCCTCCGGCAAATACATTGACGAGGCGATGAAGCTATCAGACTATGATGCACCGGAATATGCGCATGGCTTGACCATCAAGGCGGAGGCCCAGTTTCTGCAAAAGCGCTATCCACAGGCCGAAGAAACTTCTTTACGGGTGCTCTCGATGAAAACGGCCGACCGCTCCGACCGTGACATCTCGCTCATCTATCTGATTAAGATATGTACCATGCGCAATGATTTCCAACGCGCTCTCGATTATGTGGACGAGGCCCGGCCAGCCGTTACCCTGCGCAACAAACCTTATTTCTTTGAGGCGGTATCAGAGTTGTACCGTAAGACCGACCGCCTGCGCGAGGCCCTCGACAGCAAGGACTCGGTAATCGTCTACACCGACTCCTTGGCAAAGCTCGCCAACCGGCAGTTGCTCGAGAACTCGCGCATGAAGCTTGAGGTGCTCCACTATACAAGCGACATGGACCAGACCATGGCCAAGATGCGCCAGCGGCATTATGTCATGCTCATGCTCCTTTGCGTCAGTGTCTTTTTGGTGATTATCGCTTTTATCGTTGTGCGCAACCAAAAAGCCAAGAGCCGCCACCAAAGCCAGCTCCTGGCCATGCAGGTAGAGCAGCAGCAGCGTGAGAAGGAAATGGCGGAGGAGCGTATGAAGGCGGTCGAGATGGAGGCGCACTACCGTCAGGAGATGATGAAACAGTCGCTTGAGCAGAAACAGCGTGAGCTGTCGGCCACCACGATGTTTATCAGTTCGCGCAACGAGCTGATTGAGGACCTGCTCAACTACCTCAACACGGAGGCAGGTATGAATACGGTGCCTGCAGTAAAGACCCTCATACAGCATCTCGGCCATCTGCTCAAGGAGAGCAGCGAGCACGATAACTTCCTGGTGAACTTCGAGGCCGCCAACCCGGGGTTCATGCAGAAGTTGCAGTCACTACATCCTGACCTCCTGCCCTCCGACCTGCGTTTCCTCGCCTATGTCCGAATGAACATGCAGACAAAAGAGATTGCCTCGCTGCTCAACATCAACCCCGAATCGTGCCGGCGGCGGAAAATCAGGCTCAGCAAGAAGCTCGGACTTGAAAGCTCTTCGGACTTATATCAATATATAATAGGTATGCAATGAGTGTCATTTTGTAATGCTTGTACCTATAAATAGGTACTGAATATTAGTAAAACACACTAAAATATAGCATAATTCAGCTGTTTAACACTCTTGTCACTATTTTGTCACTACCTGTTTCTGCGTGTTGACAGACAGATTTTCTAATTTTGCAGCGTCAAAAACGAATATCAAACATAAAACACAAAGGAGTATGGATAAGAAATTACCTTCCGTGGTATTGCTCTCGATGTTGACGGTCAACGCAGCTTTTGCACAGTCCCTCAACGCACAATTGTCAGTACCCAACAAAGTATTGTCCGCTTTACCGCAGTCTGAAGCCGCCAAGGCTCATGCAGGCCGCATCAAGCTGAACCCATCAAACAAGTTTAACACAGCCCCTAAGGAAATCGCCGCCCAGTTGCTGGCCGGCCGGGCGTTGGCTTGCCAATCCTCTTATGTGAAAGCGCAGCCCAAGGCAAAGGTGACAGGCAACATCAATGCCGCGGCGAACAATGCCGACAGTCTGCTGGTCTATGGTATATACAAGTCTACAGAAGACCAAAGTGCCACCACCCCCGGTTTTGAACTGTACTCATTCCATTCAGCTCCCGTCATCGACCTCACAGCGGAGGCGGCAGGCAAGAAGTTGCCCGACGGAACTGTGTATGTGCGGGTGAAAGACAACTATTATATATTCAATGCCGGCAAGGTGACTATCTGTGACGCCAAGACAGGCGAGGTGAAGGAGGACAACATCGCCTTCCAGCTCAACGGCACAGACATTACTCCTATGCAGGCTGCCACCTATGATCCGTTGACCGGCAAAATCTATGTGATATACTGGGGAGAGAACTATGGCAAGTCAATCCTGGCGTTCGACCCTGCCAGCCACACGAGTGAGTATCTGGCCAACCTGCCAGGCTATCCGTTGTCGGTTACGGCGGCCCCCGACGGCAAGCTCTACTTCATGAACTATCCGGCCACCCTCTACTCGTTTGACAAGGAAACGAAAGAGAACACCAAGCTGTTTGACAATGTAAAGGCTGGCAAGAGCTATCAGAACGGTACGGCCAGCCAGTCGGGAGCGTTTGACTGGGCCACGGGCGACCTGTATCTGGCCAACCTCACACAGGACTGGAAAACCCACCTTACGAAAATCAATGTACACACGGGCAAGGCTGTC
>CALGHW010000465.1 GCA_937916075.1 uncultured Prevotella sp. | reverse complement strand
CGACTTTTACAGTGTCAATGATGAATCGCTGCATGACCTCGACTTTTCCCACAGTGAGGAACAGGACAAGGCTGTGGGCTGTGTCGGACACCTGCGGGGTGACTTCGGCAGAGGGAAGCAGTTTTATACGACATGGTGGCCTCATCAGAACGATGCGCTGAACACGCCGAAGTTCAAAGCGGATATGTGGGCTTCCTCGCCAGTATCCCGCTGTGGCTGGTGACACTGCTGGGCTGTCTGGTCATTACGGTGCTGGCGTTTTTGATGATCCTCACCGTGTATGGCCGGTTTTTTAGGCTTTATCTATATGCCGCGCTGTCACCGGTGGCGCTGGCGTCCTTTGCGGGAGAAGGCACGTCCCAAATGGGACGTGCCTTTCTGAAAAGCTATATGGGCGTATGCCTGGAGGGCGCGGTGATCGTGCTGGCCTGCATCGTGTTCTCGGCCTTTGTCGCCAGCGATACGGTAGTGCTGGGCGGCGGCTCAGTGGTCACGCAGGTGTGGGGCTATCTGGGCGAGGTCATCTTCAATATGCTGGTGCTGGTAGGCTTGGTGAAGGGTGCCGACCGCGTGGTGCGGGAAATGTTTGGGATGTGAGGGGTGTTGCATTATATAAGGCAACGGAGTAAGCATTTTAAGGTAAGGGTGAAACATATCAATGTAGCAAAATGGTAAATATACTAATAAAGGGTTGACAGGTCAACTTAAAACCATTATAATGCGATTAACCAAATGGTTAATCGCGGTGGTGATAATTATTGATCATAACTTATGCAAATAAGCAAGTAGAAAAGTACTTTACTGACTTTAATAAGCTTAAGCAAAAGATTCCAGCAGATTGGGTCAGAACAATTAAGAAGCATTTAGATAGGCTGGAAGCTGCGGAATGCTTTGGTGATTTTCTTAAAGTTGGGTTGGGAAGGCCGGAGCAGTTGAGTGGGTACGCTCAAATTCGGTATTCACTTAAGGTTACTGGAAATGTGCGATTAATAATTGAACCAAATGCGACCCAAGATACTGTAATGATATGTTCAGAAATTGAAATAGAAGGAGTGAGTGATTATCATGGCGGAAAAGAGAATTGGTATATCCCGTGACTTGATAATTCACCCTGGTGAAACCATCGCGGACATCCTCGAAGAACGAGGAATTACACAAGCAGAACTTTCGACGCGAGCAGGAGTCTCTCCTGCATATATCAGTAATGTTATAGCCGGAAAGAAAAATATTTCTTCAAAATTTGCAATGGCGTTAGAGTATGCTTTAGGTGTGCCGAAGTCTTTTTGGCTGAATTTGCAGGCAAATTATGATGCAGCTCTTTTGGAATTAAATGAAGAAGAGACTGTCACCGATGATGAGCGTAAAGCACTTTCAGGATTGACTGATGTCGTTAAGTATTTGAGACGTTGCAAAATGTTGCCGGAAAAGCAGAGTAAAAATGACACTATACTGACCATTAGAAAAATTTTTCATATTAGCAATATATCAAATTTGGCAGCAATTACTCCAACGGGCGCATTTCGGGTTTCCTCAAAAGCGCATATTGATCCGTTAGTAATGGGCGCGTGGATTCGATTGTGTGAAATGTTGGGCGATCGCAAGCCACCTGTTCACACTCAATTTAGCGCAGATAGAGTCGACGAGTTAACACAGAACCTAAAGGCCGTAATGGTAAACCAAAGTGCGGAATTGCAAAAAGATATTGCAAACGTTCTTTCTTCTTATGGAATTAAGTTTTCTGTGGTAAAAAATTTCAGGGGTGCACCTGTGCATGGATATATCTCTTTAGGTAGAGACGGGAGTTACCACATGGTGCTTACCATTCGCGGTGCATATGCTGATATTTTTTGGTTTTCACTTTTCCACGAAATTGGGCACATCGTGAATGGAGATATTTCCAAAGTTGGTGTCTATATCGACACAATTGAAGGAAATGATGAAGCGAAAGAAAATGCCGCAGATATGTTTGCAAGAGATGCTTTGCTTAATGCGACAGATTATAAGCTTTTCGTGGCAAGAGGTGATTATTCAATAGTAGCTATAGAGAGTTTTGCACGCACTCAAAGAGTTGCCCCGTATGTTATCATTGGTCGTTTACAAAAAGAAGAGAGAATATCTTACGCAATGTATAACAACTATAAATTGAGGTATAAGTGGGCAGACGCTTAGCGGCAAGAAATTAGAATGATGTAAGGGCATATTTTCCGAAAAGCACCGGTTTCCGGTGCTTTTCTTTTGCCTAAAAGGAGAATACACATGGAGATCAAAATCAACAAAGAAATCCGCAGCTACAAGGAAACCGTCTACTTCGGCCTGACAGCACGGCAGTTGATCTGTTCACTGCTGGCCGTGGGTACGGCGGTGGGACTGTACTTCGCCCTGCGGGGCGTATTAGACCGCGAGACGCTGGGCTGGCTGTGCATCGTGGGCGCTGCACCTATGGCGGCAGCAGGCTTCTTTCACTACAACGGCCTGACGCTGGAGCAATTCCTGTGGGCGTGGTGCAAGACCAATTTCCTGCTGGCCGGCCGGCGGCTGTGGCACAGCGAGAATTACCTATACGACCTTTGGGACAAGGAGGACAAGAAGTGAGAAAACTGTTCAAGGGCCGCAGCACAGAACGGGACGCTTTCCGCATTCCCCGCAGTGTGCAGCAGTCCATTCCCATCAAGCGCATTTATAAGGACGGAGTTTTTCAGGTAAGCGGCAGGTTTTCCAAGACCTGGCGCTTTTTTGACGTCAATTACGCCGTGGCCTCGCCGGAAAAGCAAATGGAACTGTTCCTGGGCTACTGCGGCGTTCTCAACAGCCTGCCCATCGACGCGGGCATCAAGCTGACGCTGGTAAACCGGCAACTCAACCGGCAGGAGTTCAGCCAAAACCTCCTGATGGCCTACCGGCAGGATGGCCGTGACTATATGCGCCGCGAGTATAACGACCTTCTGCTGGACAAGGCCAGCGGCAGCAACAATCTGGTGCAGGAG
>CALGHW010000464.1 GCA_937916075.1 uncultured Prevotella sp. | reverse complement strand
AGCCGTATCTCATCATGGAGGGATTCATCAAGCGCACACCGCGCGGACGAATGGCCACCGAACTGGCTTACCGCCACTTCGGACGCAACCCTTACTCCGGCAACGTGATGCAGCCGAGCCTGTTTTGAGAATGAAGCATTTAGAATCACAAATTAAGGAGACAGAAACATGGCAACAGGAATATTTGTAGGCAGCTTTGACCCGTTCACCATCGGGCACGACGCCATCGTCAAGAGGGCACTGCCGTTGTTTGACCATATTATAATAGGTGTGGGGGTCAATGAGCGCAAGCGTTGTCTTTACAGCCCTGAGGTGCGCACGGACACCATCCGCAAGCTCTACGCCAAGGAGCTGAAGATAGAGGTGCGCCAGTATAGTGACCTCACCGTAGACTTGGCCCGGCGCGAGGGGGCACAGTATATCATCAAGGGCGTGAGGAGCGTCAAGGACTTTGAGTATGAGCGCGAACAGGCCGACATCAACCTGCGCATCGGCGGAGTGGACACGATGTTCTTCTTCGCCGAACCGGCCATGGCCAGCATCTCGTCGAGCGTGGTGCGCGAGCTGCTCCACTTCGGCAAGGACGTGAGCGAATTTCTGCCCCAGACAAAAGAATAAATTTCTCCTAAAAACACTGCAAGAATATGATTACATACAATACCGACGGCGTACAGATGCCGGACATCAAGAAGCGTGAGACCACGGCCTGGATCAAGGCGGTAGCCGCCGACCACGGACGACGGGTGGGCGAGATAGGCTATATGTTTGTGGACGACGAGAAGATACTGGAGGTAAACCGCGAGTATCTGGGCCACGACTATTACACGGATGTCATCACCTTCGACTACGACGAGGGCGACCGCATCAACGGCGACATCGTCATCAGCCTCGACACGGTGCGCTCCAATGCCGAGCTCTTCGGCAAGGAGTATATGGACGAGCTGCACCGGGTCATCATCCACGGCATACTCCACCTCTGCGGCATCAACGACAAGGGGCCCGGCGAACGTGAGATCATGGAAGCCGCCGAGAACCGCGCCTTGGACATGCTATCCCAAGGGGAATAAGCAAGCGCAAGGCTGTAAGTAGGCGTTTGAAACGCTACCGAGATATCAATCCAAGCAAAGGAAGAGGGCGTATCAAGGGATTTTCCCCTGATACGCCCTCTTCTTATGTGCATCTTGCATCTTGTGTGTATTCTGTCACAGGCGTCAGTCGCAGTCCACCGGTGCGGCATGGATGCACCTCAGGTTTTTCTGCAACTGCTCGGTGCTGCTGGCTCCCACCAATACGGAGGTGACGCCATGATGATTGAGTATCCAGGCCAGCGCCATCTCGGCCAGTGTCTCGCCACGGCCTTGGGCCAGGACATTCCATTGGCGAAGCCGGGAGAGCAGGTCGGGGGTCAGCATATCGGGCCGCAAGAACTTGCCGCGGCTCATACGGCTGTCCTCGGGGATGCCGTTGAGATAGCGGTCGGTGAGCAGCCCTTGGGCCAGGGGCGAGAAGGAGATGAAACCCACTCCCTCACGCTCACACTCCTCCAGGATACCGTCGTCCACCGGCGAGCGGTCAATCAGGTTGAGCCGTCCCTGATAGATAAGCAGGGGCACATCGCGCTCACGAAGATAGGGGATAGCCACCCGCAGGGCCTCTAAGGGCCAGCGTGAGATACCGATATAGAGGGCCTTGCCGCTGCGCACGATGTCCACCAAGGCCTGAAGCGTCTCCTCAAGCGGGGTCTCCGGGTCGTAACGGTGGCTGTAAAAGAGGTCTACATAGTCGAGGCGCATCCGGCGCAGGCTCTGGTCCAGACTGGCCATCAGGTACTTGCGTGAGCCCCAGTTGCCGTAGGGGCCGGGCCACATGTCGTAGCCGGCCTTGGTACTGATGAAAAGCTCGTCACGGTAGGGACGGAAGTCGGCGTCCATCAGGCGTCCCAAGGTCTCCTCGGCACTGCCATAGGGCGGTCCGTAATTGTTGGCCAGGTCAAAATGGGTCACTCCGTGGTCAAAGGCATAGCGGGCTATGGCCCGGCTGCGCTCATAGCAGTCGGCCGCCCCGAAGTTGTGCCAAAAGCCTAAGCTAACCTTGGGCAGGAGCACCCCGCTCCGGCCGCAGCGCTGATAGGCCATCACACCGTCGTCATACCGTGTGGGGGAGGCGTTAAAAGGTTGTTCGGTCATCTTGTTGTTCTTTCTATTTAGATAAGTAGTTACAGCACGTGTGTGCTTATTTGATTTTTGAGGTCATCGCGCTGCGCACGCCACGGTAGCCCCGGAGAAACGCCTTGGCCGACCCGAACTTGAGAAACATATCCAGACGCACGGGAATATGGTTGGCGTCGTCGGTGACATAGAAACGGATAACCTCCTTGTTCTTGCCGTCCTCACGCTCAATGAAGGAGAATACCAGGCAGCGGAACTTCTCATTACTGCCCTCCACCTTGAAGTTCTCCTTGCCCTTGTATTTAATCCAGGAGTTAGACAGGTGTTTGGCGTCGCTGATGGGCAAAGGAATATTCTGCCCTTTCTTAAACTTCGACGCGTCGAAGTTGCGGGCCCGGAGGAAAATGCTCATCATGTCGTAGATGCAGTCCTTGTATTCTGCGTCCTTCCAGTGCTGGCTACCGTCATTCTCGATTCGGTGCTGGCGCAAGTGACAGTTGCCTTTAGGATAGGTATACCACAGCTCATCCACATAATAACGGTCGCCCTCACGCGCCCCCTTGCGGAAATAAAGCGGCGATATGCCCGGCGTGGTATAGGAAAGGAGCGTGTCGCGCAGGGTGAAAAACTTGTCAAACTTACCGTTGGTGCTGGTCACCAAGCTGGCCCTGTAAGCCGGTTTGCCGTGATAAGAGGACTGCACGGTGCTCATGGAGGCGGAGCCTACCTTGACCCACACAAACTTCCAGTTGAAATACAGGTCGTAAAAGAGATACTCTCCCGACTTGAAGGCCGTATTCTGTATGCTGCATTGCGCT
>CALGHW010000463.1 GCA_937916075.1 uncultured Prevotella sp. | reverse complement strand
TCAAGAAGCACCCCGAGTTTGGCCTCCGCTTTTTAGCCGGCGACTCCACGTTTCAAAAATACCATGACACCACATTGGGCCATCACAAATGGTACAACGGAAAAGCCGGCTACCCTGCCTGGTTTGACAACACGCAGTCACCCCGGCGCATCATGATAGACATCATCACGCTATGCGACTGTATGCAAGCTGCCACCGAACGACTGGGACGCAACTATAAAGGAGAAAAGCAGTTTGAGACCCTCTTGGAAGAATTCAAGCGTGAGGCCGGCACACGATATAACCCTGAGTTGGTGAGTCTCCTGGAACGTCACCCTGATGTGACCCGGAAGATGAAGCGGCTGGTCATCGACGGCTGGCTCAACGTATACTTCAACATCTATCACAAGTTCTTCCGTTAAGTAGGTGTCCAAAATTAATTAAAAAGACGCTTTTCTTTGTCTTTTCGCTTCATTTCACTACCTTTGCATCCATAATTAAAATAAAAGACATTCAAGATGAAGACCATTTTCAAGCAAGTGGCTATCGCCCTGATAGCGGTAATGACCGTGGGAGCCTGCTCCGACAAGAATAAAGGAAAGGACATCGACAACGAGGTCATCGACATACAACCTCCGGTGAAAGGCGACTCCACCGTCTACGGACTGGCCTGCGACGGCTGCACAGACTCGGTGGTTGTCTTCCTGCGCAACAGCGGCGGCGACCCTGACACCTTCGATATCATCGACGCGCGGCAAAACCACCAGGTACTGGGACGGCCCCGCATCGGCGACCGACTGGCCGTGCTCATCGACCCCACCGACACGACGGAGGCCAAGATGGTCATCGACCTGGACGACTTGCAGGGCAAGTGGTGCTATATAGCCAAGCCCAAGATGCGCGACTTCGCCTCCATGCCGCCCCGGCTGCAGCGGCGCATGATGGCCAATATGCCCGACTCCGTCAAGGAGCGGTTGCTGGTGCCTAAAGAGTTCGGCTTCCAACTGCGCCGAGGGCGCACCGCCCGACCCATCGGAGAGTTCCAGCACAGCAACACCACCGACGACCTCAGCCCCGTGGAATATCCGCCCTTCAAGATGTACACAGAATGGCATATCTTCAACGGCCGACTGATATTGACCGAAGAGCGGATGGCTCTGAACGGCAAGGCCGACAGACAGGTAACCAACGACACGGCAAGCATCCTCCTGCTGACCAAGGACACCCTTGTGCTGAAGTTCAAGGACGAGGTGAAAGGATATTACAGGAAGTAAAGCCCACACAGGCGATACCGTAACGACGGGCCTTTTCAAAAAAAAAAACGCAAATACGCGAAGACTATCGGGAAATCCAACCTCCCTAAGTCTTCGCGTATTTGCGTTTTTTGAAAAGGCTTTGCCGCCTTGCTATAGTCTGCCCCGGCTCACGCCGTGCGCTCCTGCGCCAGCATCAGCCGCTTCCACTTGAAGTAGCCGGCTACGGCGATACCGATATACAGGCCATAGAGCAACGCCTTGAAGGGGATGCCCTTTACGATATACAGATAACAGGAGATAGCGTCGACTACAATCCAGAAAAACCATTGCTCCATGTATTTCCGGGCCAAAGCCCACAAGCCCACGAAGCTGAGCGCATTGGTGAATCCGTCGAGCACGGGGACCGTGGAGTTGGTGTAGGCCGACAATATATAATAAGTAAGTCCCCAGGCCGCAAGGAAAAAGGCGGCCGTGGGCAAATACAGCCGTGGGCGCATGTGGCTGATGGGCAACTCGGCTGCGGTCTGTCCTTTTTTCCGGCCAAACTTCCATACCGCATAGCCATAAATGGCGGCCAGCGTGTAATATACGGCCATGCCGGCGTCACCATACAGGCCATGACTCCAATAGAGCCACACGTCGAGCGCCGGCATGACAATACCTACCAGCCAAAGCCAAATACTGGCACGGTACTCCAGCAGGATATACACCAGCCCGAGTACCGTGGTAAAGATGTCCAGTCCGTGGGATGTGATAAAGTCTATCATCCTTCAGTCTTGTCTACAGGGTCGATATCAGAACTTCAGCGTCAGATGGGCCATGCAGTTGAATCCGGCCATGGGGATATAGCTGATTTGCTTGAAGCGGTTGTCTACCGTATAGCCATAGCCCGTGGCGTTGCTCCACACGAATCCGCTGGCGGCATAGCGACGGTTGAACACATTGTTGAAGTCCACTCCCAACGTCACCCGCTTGATGCCAAGGGCCTTGGTCACGGGAGCCGTGTAGTTCAGGCTGATGTCGCTTTGCGAGTAGCAAGGCAGCGAGAGGTCGTCGTCTTCCGTGTTGGTGAGATACTGGCGGCTCACGAAGTTGGTGTGCCATGTGGCCGAGAATCCGGCATAGTGGAAGTCTACAAAGCCGTTGAGGATAGCCGACGGCGAGTAGGCCAACGTAGAGCTGGAGTAGTGCACCTTGGCGGGATTGGCGTCGTCTTCCCAGTTGGCCACATACTCATCGAAGTCCTTTACCTTGTTCTTGCTCAGGGCGGCGTTGCCTTCTACAGACAGCCATGACAGCGGACTCCATCCGGCGGTCAGCTCCACGCCCATGCGGTATGACGACTTGATGTTGGTGGTCAAGGCCTCGCCGATGTCGCTCAGCTGTCCGGTCTGCACCAGCTGGTTGTCATAGTCCATATAGTAGAAGTTGGCGCCTGCGTGCCAGCGGTGGCCGTTATACTGGTAGCCGGCCTCATAGTCTATCAGCTTTTCCTGTTTCGGGAAGGGATAGGAGCCATTGTCAGTATAGTTGTTGCGCTCGGGCTCGCGGTTGCTGAGAGCCATCGAGAAGTAGGCCAGATGTCCGCCACAGCTGTAGCTAAGTCCCCATTTGGGATTAAAGAAGTTGTACTTCTCGTTGATGTCAAGCCGCTGGTTCTGGTAGGTGCCGTCGGCCTGTTCCACAAACTTGTCGTTGATACCGTCGGTCTTGTATTCCACATGGCGGTACTGCAGGTCGGCAAAGATGC
>CALGHW010000462.1 GCA_937916075.1 uncultured Prevotella sp. | reverse complement strand
TAGGCATCTCGGCCGGAGCCGCCGTCTATGCCGCTACCCAGATAGCCGCCCGCCCGGAAAACAAGGGCAAGCGCATCGTCACCCTTCTGCCAGACACAGGTGAACGCTATCTCTCTACGGTACTCTATGCCTTCGACGAATATCCCCTATAAGGTATTGAGAATGGTTCAGGGATAACAAGACCATCACAGACACTGACTGACACAAACACATCATATATCTCACAAAAAATTTCCCCCACAGGCTTGACGACTATCTGTCAAGCCCGTGGGGGAAATGTGTATCTATACTGTAACAGGCTGGGAACTTATGCCTCGCGAGTCTCCGCCGCACGCTCCTTGCGAAGCCATACCAAGAACCACACCAAAGCAATCAAAAAGCAAAGGGCACCCAACGAATAACCCACGGGAAGCGACAGACCGAACGCCTGACGCGACACCAGGAGGAAGGTGGAGCAGACGGTGGTCATCAGCAAGGCGGGAATGAGCGTGATGAGATAAGGCTTGTGGGCACGAACCAGGTAGACGGTAAGTGTCCACAAGGTAAAGACAGAAAGCGTCTGGTTGGCCCACCCGAAGTATTGCCAGATAACATTAAATCCGTCGGGGTTCTCCATTTGCCACACCAGCATGGCTATCGACACGCAGAACAGGGGGATGCAAATGGTCAGACGCCGGCGAATGGAGTGTTGCTCAAAATGTATAGCCTCAGCCACAATCAGACGGGCCGACCGGAAAGCCGTGTCACCACTGGTGATAGGAGCGGCCACCACACCCAACAGGGCCAGAATACCGCCAAACAAGCCCAACCAGTCGTTGCACACCAGATTGACCACAGCCGGAGCCGACGTGTGGAAACCCGTGGCTGCCGCCCCGGCCACCGTCTGATAAGCCGGAGTAGGATCGCCATAGAAGAAATAAGAGGACACCGTGGCCCATATCAAGGCAACCACACCCTCAGTAATCATGGCTCCATAAAACACGGGGCGCCCCATCCGCTCGCTCTTCAGACAGCGGGCCATCAGGGGACTCTGGGTGGCATGGAAACCACTGATGGCACCACAAGCGATGGTGATAAACAGGCAGGGAAATATCTCGTCAGTAAACGAGGAATCGGTCTGTGCGCCACGATTGGACAAGCCGTCCCACAGTTCGGGAAGCGATGGCCAGTGAATCAAGAGATACACCATCAAGGACAGGGCCATAAACAACAGGGCAAAAGCAAAAAGCGGATACACCTTGCCGATAATCTTGTCGATGGGCAGCATCGTGGCAATCACATAATAGGCAAAAATGATGATAATCCACATCATCGACGAGCCGCCAATATGGTGGAGTATCTCGGCCGGACTATACACAAACACCGTTCCCACCATAATAAGCAGCAACACGGCAAAGACGAGCATCAGCCGCTTGGTGCCCACGCCCAAATACTGTCCTACCAGTTCGGGCAGGCCTGCCCCCTTGTTGCGTATGGAAAGCATACCGCTCAGATAATCGTGGGTGGCACCTGCAAATATACAGCCAAAAACAATCCACAGATAAGCCGACGGACCGAACTTGGCACCCATGATGGCACCAAAGATAGGACCCGTACCGGCAATGTTGAGAAACTGTATCATGAAGATTTTCCATCCCGGCATGACAACATAATCCACTCCATCGGCCATTGCCACAGCCGGTGTCGGACGGTCGTCGGGACCGAACACGCGCTCTACGAAACGACCATAGAGCAGATAGCCCAAAACAAGGGCCACAAGACTGATTACGAAAGTTACCATATCTACTTCTTTCTATTTTTGATAATGTTTGTTTGCTGTTTTGATAGGTTCAGGGGTAGCCAGACAAGGGAGCCTCACGCCCCATAACTTCTAAGAGCGCACAAAAGTAGTGCTTTTTTCTTAGAATAAGTAACAAAACATCGGCTTTTTCATAATAAAGTGTAATTTACGCTCATCCTCTGAAAATATTCATTTCGACAGTCGTAATAAAAATGTAACACCATTGAGATATGTATGTAGAAATATTTATCTAAATTTGCACCCAAAGAAAAACAAAGACATACAGATAATATGGATATGCAAAAGAACAACTATCGCATCCTTGTTGTCGATGACGAGGAGGACTTGTGCGAGATTCTGAAGTTTAATCTTGAAACCGAAGGCTATACCGTGGAGACAGCCCTGTCGGCCGAAGAGGCCCTCACACTCAACCTGCCTTCGTTCCACCTGATGCTACTCGACGTGATGATGGGCGAGATGTCCGGATTTGCCTTGGCTCACAAACTGAAAGCTGATGACCGCACCAAAGATATTCCCATTATCTTCCTGACCGCCCGCGACACGGAAAACGACACCGTGACGGGATTCAACCTCGGTGCCGACGACTACATATCCAAACCATTCTCCATCCGTGAGGTGCTGGTGAGAATCAGGGCCGTATTAAGGCGCACCACCGACCCCGGCAACAAGGAGGAACCTACCGTCATCCGGTATCAGGGACTGGAACTGAATCTGGACAAGAAGACGGTGAGCATAGACGGCGAGCAAGTGGCTTTCACCAAGACCGAATTTGAACTGCTCCGCACCTTGCTCGAAGAACGAGGACGTGTCTTCTCCCGACAAGAACTCATCAACCGCATCTGGCCGTCTGACGTGCTGGTGCTCGACCGGACAGTAGATGTCAACATCACCCGGCTGCGCAAGAAGATAGGCCGATTCTCCAAGTGCATCGTCACCCGGCTGGGTTTCGGCTATTTCTTTGACGCTTAGTAATGTTCAAATAAACCATCGCTCATGGGAAAGACCACACTTGGCAAACGGATGTTTTGGAGCGTGCTGTCGCTCTTTGCCGTCTTTGCCGTACTGTTTATCGTTTTTCAGCAAACCCGCGAAAAGGAATACAAGATAGACACACTCAACCTGCAACTGCAAGATTACAACGTCAGGCTGAACGACGCCATCTGCTATATGGGACAGATGGACGAACAGACACTCAATCACTATGTAAACAGCCACCGATTGCCTCATCTGCGCATAACCATCATTAACCGTGACGGGCAGGTACTCTTTGACAACGATGTCAAAGGGCAGGACTACCACCGGCTAAGCAACCACCTGAACAGGAAGGAAATAAAGGAAGCACTCCTGCACGGAACAGGCTATGACATCAACCGCATGAGCCGCAGTGTAGAGGGAGACTTCTTCTACTCCGCCACCTATTTCCCCAAGAAGGGATATATCATCAGGAGCGCATTGCCTTATACGGACGACCTGACCAATACGCTCAAAGCTGACCAGCACTATATCTGGTTTGCTCTGGGAACAGTACTGCTGCTCTCCCTGGTGCTCTACCGCTTTATCCACCGCCTGGACGCCAACATCACCAAGCTGCGCATCTTTGCCAGCCGGGCTGACCACAACGAGAGTCTGGACACAGAAGACCTCATCGCCTTTCCCGCTGATGAACTGGGAGAAATATCCGAGCATATCATCAAGATATACAAGCGGTTGCAACAGACCAAGGAGGAACAAAACGTGCTGAAGCGACAACTCACCCAAAATATCGCACACGAACTGAAAACCCCTGTGGCCAGCATTCAGGGGTACCTGGAGACGATACAGGAAAATCCAAACATCAATGAGGAAACAAAAAGGCAATTTCTCGACCGGTGTTATGCACAGACCCAAAGACTGGCCAGCCTACTAAGAGACATCTCCACGCTCAACCGACTGGACGACGCCCCCGAACTGATGGACTTCGAAGAGGTGGACATCGCCAAGACCGTAGTTCAAATAGAGAAGGAGACAGCCTTGCAGATGAAGGAGCATGGCATGACCTTTGTCAACCACCTGCCCGAAAGCCTCGTCGTAAAAGGCAATGCCTCATTACTTTACAGCATCTTCCGCAACCTGACCGACAATGCCATCGCATACGCCGGCGACAATACCGTAATAACGCTGACCGCCAGCGAGGGCGAGCACCACACCTGGCACTTCACCTTCAGCGACAACGGAAACGGAGTGCCCCACCAACATCTGTCACGACTCTTTGAACGGTTCTACCGGGTGGATAAGAGCCACTCCAAAAAAATCGGCGGTACGGGGCTGGGGCTTTCCATTGTCAAGCACGCTGCCG
>CALGHW010000461.1 GCA_937916075.1 uncultured Prevotella sp. | reverse complement strand
AAATAAGGAGCTTCCTCTTCCAGGTGGTCATAAGCGAAAAACAAAAAAGTGCAGACAATGCCTCGGGGCGTTCCTGTATTCAGCGGACACAAAGGTCATTGGCAAAAGCTGAATCATCGAAGCCACTGGAACCACCGGTAGGGCCGTCTACACTTTTTGATGGCTGCAAAGATACATACTGTTTGTTATACCCGCAATACTTAATAATGATGATTTGGCCGTGAGGTCACTTTTTATAGGCATATAGCAGGGATTAGGGTCGTGAGGTTTCACAATTTTTAGGTATTGTGACGATTTAAGAAACCTTGTAACTTTGCACCCAAAATTAACAAATAAGGATATCTATGATTGTTTTCAATTCCAAAAGAACACTTCTGAGCGGCGCAATGATGCTGTTGGCGCTCGGTTCTTCTTACGCACAGAGCGACTCGGTGAAGAGCCGTCTGCACATTGGTGGTTATGGTGAGGCCGTGATGACCCGCAACTTCTACAGCCAGCATTTCAATAGGTATAAAGACCCTGCCACTTACAAGAACGACCCCTCACACGGACGTTTCGACCTGCCCCACGTGACCATTAATATGGGCTATGACTTCGGCAATGGCTGGACCATGGGCATGGAGATGGAGTTTGAGCACGGCGGCACAGAGTCGGCCGTGGAGATTGACGCCGACGAGAGTGGCGAGTATGAGGCAGAGGTAGAGCGCGGCGGCGAGTTTGCCCTGGAGCAATTCTGGATTAACAAAGCGTTCTGGAATGGAAAATTCAATATCAAGGCTGGTGAGATTATCATCCCCGTGGGTGAAATCAACCAATACCACATGCCCAACAACTTCTTCTCCGTATACCGTTCGGAGGGCGAGGCCAAGATTTTGCCCAACACGTGGCACCAGGTGGGTGTGTCTCTCTGGGGCCGCCTGAGAGACTGGCGCTATGAGGCCATTTTCACCTCCGGTCTGGATGCCGAGCGTTTCGGCCACAACTGCTTTGTGCATTATGGTGCCGCCAGTCCTTATGAGTATAAGATAGCCAACGTGTATGCCGGCGCCGCCCGTGTGGACAACTATTCCATTCCCGGACTCCGTCTGAGCCTGAGCGGCTATTATGGCTATACCTTCCGCAATACGGAGCGCAAGGCCAGTGCCTCTTACGACAAAGTGCATGGCGCCCTCTCTATCGGCAGCTTCGGCTTTGAGCTGAACCGCTGGAACTGGATTGTGCGTGGCAACGCCACTTACGCCCATCTGGACGATGCCGCCAGCATGACAACCTTTATGAACGCCTATCCAAAGCACAACTCGCAGGACGGTTCTCCCTCCAAACACTCACCGATAGCCAAGAACGCCTACTCAGTGGGTATCGAGGCAGGTTACAACATCTTCTCCCAAATAGAAAGTCTGCGTAACAAGCAGAAACTCTATCTCTTCGGACGCTACGAAGACTATAACACGTATGCCAGCGGCAAGAGCAAGGCTGCTTACGGCTATGACCATGTGAAGCGTATGGGTGTGGGTCTGAACTACTCGCCCATCAAGCAGGTTATCATCAAGGGTGAGTACAGCCACCGCTTCTTCACTTCTCCTTACAACAACGAGCCCAGCGTGTCGTTGGGTATTACCTACAACGGCTGGTTTCTTTAATGACAACATGAATAAGAACAAATAAAACATATCAATAAGACAATGAAAAAGAACGTAAAGTATTCGCTGATTTTCGCAGCTGCGCTGACACTCGCCAGCGGCTTCACAAGTTGTGGTGATGACAACAATGATGATCCTACACCTACTCCTTCGGTTAACCCCAAGGATGACGCTCTGGCCGTGCTCAATCCCAAACTGAGCACAGTCAACGCAAACTTTGTGGACAGCACTGCGATTTACACTTATCGTAAGCTGGCCGATGAGAACAAGAAGCTCGTTGAGGCCATCGGAGCCATGAAAGACGATGCCTCTGTCAAGGTAGCCTGCGACATCTGGAAGTCTTCACGCAAGTGGTGGGAGTTCTCCGAGGCATTCCTCTTTGGTGCCGCCAGTGACTATGGTATCGACCCCCACACCGACACATGGCCGTTTGACAGAGTGGCTTTTGATAAATTTATGTCCAGATATGACCCTGCCCACGACGAGCTTGATGCTGCTGAAATGGAGGAAGCCATTACGACAGGTCAGAACCTGACCGGTTTCCACGCCGTAGAATACTTGATATTCCGCAATGGCCAGGCCCGTCCGTTTGCTGATATGACCGAAAACGAGATTTTCTTCGCCAAGGCTGCTGCCAAGGACTTGTATATCAGCTCGCTGAAGCTTGTCTCAGCATGGGGCGGCGAAGTGTCTGAAGAGGAGCAGGACATGCTCGATGAGGTGGAGTTTGAGTCGGCTACCAACTATGGCAACAACTTCAAGAAGGCTGGCAACGCCGGTTCTACCTATACCACCGTCTTGGCCGCTTCCAAGCAGATTATTGCCGGTGCCAACGAGATTATCGGTGAGGTGCGCGACTCCAAGATTGGCGCTCCAGCCACAGGTGCTGACGTGAACTATATCGAGTCACCCCACGCCTACAACTCCATCCAGGACTTCTATGACAACATCATGTCATGCAAGCACGCCCTCTATGGCGGTGCCACCATCGACGGCAACACGCCTTCGGCCACTTCGCTGATTGGTGTATGCCTGCAGATTGTCCAGACCAAGGCAGCCGCAGAGAATGTGGAGGCCAAGCTGGAGGCTGCCCTGGCTGCCATCGACAACATGAAGCGTCCGTTTGTGCTTTACTATACGGACCAGAGTGCCAAGGATGCCATGACCGCCCTCGACGGTCTGGAGGAAGCTCTCAATAAGCTGGATGCCGCTTTGGACGCTTATGAATAATCGAAACTAATAAACAATCAAAGATAGTTGGCTGTCCGCTTGCGAAAAACGGGCAACCAACTATCATCATGTTATTTAATAAACAATACATTTATGAAACACATCTCATTCTTGTCGCTCACCTTGGCTGCCATGGCCATGGCCAGTTGTAGCGACAGCAACAGCAATGGCGGTGGCCTGTCGGACATCATTGACCTGCCCGGCGACTCCGTAACCCGCAGTGCCGAATATTATGCCGGCGGCGAGCTCGGCACAACCAGTATTCAGAACGCCAACGCCTACCGTCAGGCCACACCGGCTGTGGACAAGGCTGGCATGACACTGGCTTTCCAGGTGGGCGAGACTCTCTTTGAGCGCGACTACAATACCAACACGTCGGGTGCCTTTGCCGGACTGGGTCCTGTCTATGTGCGCCAGGGCTGTCTCTACTGTCACCCCAGCTATGGTCACGGCAAGCGCCAGAACCGTTATCGTGCCAACGACATGGGCAACGGTTATCTGCTCGTCATCTACGACAAGCAGACCAACGCTTATGTGATGTCGGTGGCCGGTATGCCCCAGACCAAGGCTGTCAAGCCGTTTAAGGCTCCTGTGGATGAAGAAAAGATTGACATCAAGTGGGAGAAATACACAGACGAGTGGGGCAACAAGTTCCCCGACGGTGAGACTTACGACCTGATTTATCCGGAGGTGACCATTGCCGCCGACGCTTATTACGCCCCGATGGTGGTGAAGCGTAACGGCCAGATGGTGACCATCCCCGTGAACGAGATTGCCGACAACATTGATGTGCGCCTGGAGTCGACCATCGGTATCTATGGTACCGGACTGACCGACGCTATCCCCGAGGACTCCATCACTGCCCAGTGGGTGAAGGAAGGGGCTTACTTCAACAGTATTGGCAAGACCGACGGCCTGAACCCCGCCTACTGGAACCAGGCAGAGGGCAAGTGGGCCAGCATGTACAGCAATGCGTCTGACAAGAGCAAGACCCAGTATGTGCGCCGCTATACTTATGCCTTGAGTCGCGGTCCGTTGCTCGACGCTGCCGGTGCCAACGCCATCTGGAACATCACCAATGTGACGCGTCCAGACCGCAAGTCACACTATCTCGACTTGGCCGGTACCTACTATGCCACCAAATCCATGAGCGACCCTGATGTGCAGGCCGGATTCCCCGAATACATCAACCGTATTGACCCGGAGAAGAAGCATGCCGACTGGCACACCGACGATGTGGCTCAGAACATTTACAATTATCTGAC
>CALGHW010000460.1 GCA_937916075.1 uncultured Prevotella sp. | reverse complement strand
ATGTTTGTCCTAAACTTCGTTTTTGTGGCGCAAAATTACACTTTTGCCCTTTAACATCCAAATATAAGATATAAAAAATCGGCCATTTCATGGCATTTAACGATATTTTATCGTATCTTTGCCGTTACCTTAACGGAATGGGGGCACTTAAAAACACGCCCTATCCCTACACTACAACTAAAAACAAATACTACAACAATCTAAAAACACTAAGACGATGAAAAGATTCGCATTTAAAATGCACCTGAAGAAGGGATGTGAAAAAGAGTATGCCAAACGTCACGCTGCCATCTGGCCCGAACAGATGATAAAGGACCAAGGTGTGAGCGACTACAGCATCTTCTGGGACAAGGACACCAACCTGCTTTTTGCCATACAGAAGTGTGACAAGGACACCAACAGCCAGGACACGACCCACGTGGACCCCATCACGCAGCGCTGGTGGGACATGATGGCTGACATCATGGAGGTCAATCCCGACAACTCGCCCGTGAGTATCCCGCTCGAAGAGCTTTTCCACATGGACTAAGCCGCACAACGGAACTGAGATTAACCTAACAAAAAGGAAACATACAAATGGACAAACGAGCATACGCACAGGCCAACAAGGAATGGCTGGCGGCAAAAGCGAAAGAGGAAAGCGTGAAGGCTCTTCCACGGGGTATTTATTATAAGGTAATAACCTCCGGAACAAACGACGGGCACCATCCATCCCCCCGAAGCATTGTCACCGCCCACTACACAGGACGCACCATCAACGGAAAACAATTTGACAGCAGCCGGGGAGGCGCACCCCTCGCAGTCAGACTGTGCGACCTCATCGAGGGCTGGATTGTCGCCATGCAACAAATGTGTGTGGGCGACAAATGGGAAGTGTATATCCCCTCAGAAATGGGATACGGCAAATTCTCGCAACCCGGCATCCCCGGAGGGTCTACCCTTATCTTCGAGATTGAGCTGTTGGGCATTGCCTGACAAGCATGTCATCCCCCGCTTAAAAGCTACCACCACAAGACAACACCAGTCAAGGACTATACGGAACGCCTTACATCCCACGCTCTGCCGGGCCAGCCTTCCGGACAGTCCTTGACTGACTTGACTGATGTTTCCCCTTTTCCAAAAACAAGCTTCTTTTTTTTGGTCATTTAAGAAATTTAAGTTACCTTTGCAACTTCATTTCAAGATTTAACTTTTTTATTGAATCATCATAGGGATAATAGACAAGAAGAAAATGAAAGCATTTGTATTCAGGCCGCAATTGCTGGCCACCTTGAAGAATTACAATCGTAAGACCTTTATGGCCGACCTCATGGCCGGTATCATTGTGGGCATTGTGGCCTTACCATTGGCCATCGCCTTCGGTATCGCCTCGGGTGTGACCCCCGAGAAAGGTATCATCACCGCCATTGTAGCCGGACTGATTGTGTCGGTGTTTGGAGGCAGCAAGGTGCAGATAGGAGGCCCCACAGGAGCTTTTATCATCATTATCTACGGCATCATCCAGCAGTACGGCATGGAGGGACTGGCCATCGCCACATTCATGGCCGGCATCTTTCTCGTCCTGTTCGGCGTGCTGCGGCTGGGCACCATCATCAAATACATTCCCTACCCCATCATCGTGGGCTTCACGAGCGGTATCGCCGTGACCATCTTCACAACCCAAATCAAAGACCTCTTTGGACTGACCATCGACAAGGTACCTTCAGACTTTATTGAGAAATGGGGCGTATACCTCACCCATTTCGACACGGCCGACCTCTGGAGTGCCCTCATCGGCATCGTTAGTGTCATCGTGATAGCCATCACGCCACGGTTCAGCAAGAAGATTCCCGGATCGCTCATCGCCATCACCCTGATGACCATCGTGGGACTGCTGCTCAAGAACTATGCCGGCATCACCTCCATCGAGACCATCGGCGACCGCTTCTCCATCAGCAACGAACTGCCGGAAGCACAGGTTCCGCAGATGACCTGGGACACCATCAAGAGCCTGGTGTCGCCAGCCATCACCATCGCCATCCTCGGCGCCATTGAGTCATTGCTCTCAGCCACAGTGGCCGACGGTGTCATCGGCGACCATCATGACTCCAACACCGAGCTAGTTGCCCAAGGCTTGGCCAATCTGGCCTCACCCCTGTTCGGCGGTATCCCCGCCACAGGCGCCATCGCCCGCACCATGACCAATATCAACAATGGCGGAAAGACCCCCGTGGCCGGCATCATCCACGCCGCCGTTCTGTTGCTTATTTTCCTCTTCCTGATGCCGCTGGCCCAATATATCCCCATGGCCTGTCTGGCGGGAGTGCTGGTAGTCGTGTCTTATGGCATGTGCGGATGGCGCTCTTTCCTAGCCTTGCTGAAGAATCCCAAGAGCGACGTGACCGTGCTGCTCATCACTTTCTTCCTCACCATCATCTTCGACCTCACCGTGGCCATCGAAGTGGGCCTCATCATCGCCTGCCTGCTCTTCATGAAGCGGATGGCCGAGACCACCGACGTGAAGGTCATCTCAGACGAGATTGACCCCAACGAGGATACAGGTCTGAAGCAAGGCAACCTGGAGCACCTCACCATCCCACAAGGAGTGGAGGTGTATGAAATCAACGGCCCTTACTTCTTCGGTGCCGGCAACAAGTTTGAGGAAATCATGGCTGCCTTTGGCGACCGCCCGAAGGTACGCATCATCCGTATGCGGAAAGTGCCCTTTGTCGATTCCACCGGCATACACAACCTCACCAACCTTTGCGCCATGAGCCAGAAAGAAGGCATCAAAATTGTGCTGTCGGGCGTGCGCCCCAGTGTACACGCCACGCTTCACAAGGCCGGTTTTGACACGTTGGTAGGCACGGAAAACATCTGTAGCCACATCAACCTGGCCCTGGAAAGAGCCAAGGAGATTGTAAAGGAATAAGAGCCACAAGCGAGACAAGGAAGGCAGGCACCGAAATTGACACACTGCAATTTCGGTGCCTGCCTTCCTTGTTTTATTCTCTCCCAAAGGCCTCTTTGCCAAGAAAAGACGACAAGAAGCGGAAAAAACCGCCACAAGATTTCCGTCTAAAATATTTGGCATTCAGAAATTAATATGTTAACTTTGCAAGTGCTATACTAAATAAATTCACACACAATGAGACAACTAAAAATCAACAAGTCGATTACGAATCGGGAAGATGCCGCACTGGACAAGTATCTTCAAGAGATTAGCAAGGAAGACCTCATCACCGTGGATGAAGAGGTTGAGCTGGCACAACGCATCAAGAAAGGAGACCGTAAGGCGCTTGAAAGACTGACAAAGGCCAATCTGAGGTTTGTTGTCTCTGTGGCCAAACAGTATCAAAACCAAGGCTTGAGCCTGTCGGACCTCATCAATGAAGGCAATGTGGGCCTCATCAAGGCCGCCGAGAAGTTTGACGAGACCCGCGGCTTCAAGTTTATCTCCTATGCCGTATGGTGGATTCGCCAAAGCATCCTTCAGGCCATTGCCGAACAGAGTCACCTCGTCAGGGTGCCGCTCAACCAGGTAGGCTCGGTTAACAAAATCAACAAGATGCTCAACAAGTTTGAGCAAGAGCACGAGCGCCGCCCCTCCATCGAGGAAATCTCCGAGAAGGTAGACCTGCCGGAAGACAAGGTGGACGACGCCATGAAGATTTCGTCGCGCCACGTATCCGTCGACGCCCCCTTCGCAGAGGGCGAGGACAACAGCCTGCTCGACGTGCTGGCCAACAATGACACCCCCATGGCCGACAACACACTGGTGCTCGAGTCGCTCCGCTCGGAGATTGACACTGCGCTCCAGGTGCTCAACGAGCGTGAACGCAACGTCATAGAAGCCTTCTTCGGCATCAACCAGCCCGAGATGACACTGGAGGAAATCGGGACCAAGTACGGACTCACCCGCGAGCGGGTGCGCCAAATCAAGGAGAAAGCCATACGACGCCTGCGAAGCAGCACCAAGAACAAGATGCTCAAGTCATACCTGGGCCAATAAAGAAACACAGACAAACCTATTTACAACACACAAATAAAAGACAAATGAAACTTTCCAAGTATATGGCGGCCTTCGCCATTGCGATACTGGCGTCGGTCGCCACGACCGCCTCGGGCAAAGGGGTGATAACTCCGCGAATCT